>QNZR01000016.1 GCA_003978475.1 Sulfurimonas sp. | reverse complement strand
AGGGTAGCGTATATGATAAAACTTGCCCTGATGTTCTTCATGCTCGACCTCAATATCGCTCAGAGCGCCGTCATGCGTACACCAGTTGACCATGTAATTGCCACGAACAATAAGTTGTTTGTTGTAGAGGTGTACAAAGGCCTCTTTAACCGAGGTTTGCAACCCCTCGTCCATGGTAAAACGTTCCCGCTTCCAGGCAGGAGAGACTCCCATTTTTCGCAGCTGTTGTGTCATAATGCCCGCAGACTCCGCTTTCCACTGCCATGCACGTTTTAAAAAGGCATCACGGCCGATAGCTTCTTTGCTCGTTCCTTCAGACAGTAGCTGCTTCTCGACAACATTTTGTGTGGCAATACCGGCATGGTCGGTACCGGGCTGCCAGAGTGTTTTATAGCCGTCCATACGTTTGTAGCGGGTCATAATATCTTGCAGTGTAAAGGTGAGGGCATGACCAATATGCAAGCGTCCGGTGACGTTAGGCGGGGGCATCATGATCGCAAAATGTTTTGCCTCTTTTTGAATGTTGCGGTTGCCGTCAATCTCGAAATAATCACGTTCTTCCCAAAGGGTATAGTATTGCTCTTCTATGGCGGAGGGTTCATAGGTTTGTTTTGACATGAAAAATCTACTTTCGGTAAATATAATAATGTCGCGATTATAGCGAAGCAGATGTAAAATCTCTCTAAAGCGCTTAAGATTGTTCAAATGAAATAGGCGGTAAAATAGACAAAAAATAACTGAAGGGAACTTGTATGGTTTACAAAGTCGATGGTCGCATTTACGGCTTCAGTGATACGCTAGAGGTGGAGTTTCATAAAATAGATGCACTGTTTGCCACCATCAAAGATGTTGAGAATGAGGCAGTCTCCTTTACCCTGATCAACCCCTTTCGCTTACGGGAGTATGTTTTTGATTTAGCCGATGATGTCAAAGTTTTGCTGGATATTAATGAAAAAACCAATATTCTGGTATATAATATCGTGATTATTCAAGAACCGCTTGATGCATCAAAAATCAATTTTCTGGCACCGCTGATTTTCAATGGGGATAATCAGACCATGGCACAAATTATTTTAAAGCCTGAAGAGTATCCCGATTTTGGTATGGCAGAATCCATTCAATCATTTCGCTAAGCAGTACTTCCTGGTGAAGTACGAGGGAGTACTTTGCCGCTTTCACGACTCAATCCGCAGCAATATAACGCTGCCACCGCTTCTTTTGGGCACAATCTCATTATTGCCAGTGCCGGTACGGGGAAGACCTCAACCATTGTCGGGCGCATTGCGTACCTGCTGAAGAACAATATTCAACCTGAAGAGATTTTACTGCTAACGTTTACCAATAAAGCTGCCGGTGAGATGGTAGAACGTGTCGCAAGCTATTTTGGAAAAGAGGTGGCCGGCAGGATTGATGCCGGAACCTTTCATTCCATCAGTTACCGCTGGCTGAAGCGGCGTGAAGGCAAGGTTGTGCTAAAGCAGCCCCGTGAGCTGAAAACACTTTTTCGCAGTGTTTATGAGAAACGGTCGTTGTCTCATATTGACACACCCGCATCACCGTTTGGTGCGCATTATCTGTACGACCTTTACTCGTATTATCAAAATACGGAGATGGAACAGACATTTGAAGCGTGGATTGCAATGCGACACACCGAACATGAGGTGTACCGGGATATTTATGCCGACATTATTGAAGAGTTTGAGGCGTTAAAATTACAATATGGTTTTTTGAACTTTAATGACCTGCTGCTCCAGATGCGACAACTCTGCCTACAGAGCGATCTGGGATATCAGGAGGTTCTGGTTGACGAGTACCAGGATACCAATCTGCTTCAAGGAACGCTCATTGATGCCATGAAACCCAGGTCACTTTTTTGTGTGGGAGATTATGATCAGAGTATTTACGCCTTTAATGGAGCCGACATCTCCATTATCGGCTCATTTACATGTAAATTTGAGGATGCGGTTATTCATACATTACGTAAAAACTACCGCTCTACCGTGCCGATTTTATCATTGGCCAACAAGGTCATTTCATACAATGAGCGTATTTATCCCAAAGAGTTGGAAGTGACTCGAAGTGAGCGTCCGCATGAGCCGACATTAATCGTGTATGATGAGCTTTTTGATCAGTATCATGCCATTGCCATGCTCATTAAACAGAGTATGACACCGTTAGAGGAGATTGCAGTTATTTTTAGGAACAATGCCTCTGCTGACGGCATTGAGGCGACTTTGCGGGAACAGGCCATTGCCTGTAGACGACGTGGCGGCACGAGCTTTTTTGATTCCAAAGAGATCAAAGCCGTATTGGATATCTATACGCTGTTGGTCAATGAGAGTGATATGATGGCATTTATTCATCTTTTTGAGTACGCTAAAGGGGTGGGCAGTGCTCTTGCCAAAGAGATGTTTATTGCACTGCAAAAATTGGGGAACGGTTCTTTTTTTCAAGGCTTGTTTGAACCGCTGGACAATATGGAAAATCCTTTTGAAAAACGCAGACTTAACCATCAGTTGGGTCTGTTTGATGATTTTGCAGAATTGGGAAACCGGGGACGCTTTGCCACTTTGAATTTTGAGAAACGATTTTTTAACAATGCCGTGTTAAAACATCCCAAGCTGAATCGTGAGGGTGCCCAGTTTTTGTACCATATTTATCTGCTTTATAAAGCGTTAAAAACACTCTCATCGCCTCAGGCGGTGATTAAAAAAATAGCAGCATCACAGATTTACGGCGATATTGTCGAGATGCTCTCAACCAAAAGAGGGCAGCTGGCTGATGGCAGCATTGATGCGACACTGAAATCGGAATCGGCACAGCGAATACGGCGTAAGACACTGGTTTTGCTTGAACTCTCCAAGCCCTACCGTGAGCATGAACGTTTTTTAAATGCTATGGTATTGGGAGCTCAGGATTTGACTCAGGGTGAGGGAGTACATCTGCTGAGCATCCATGCTTCCAAGGGTTTGGAGTACAAAGAGGTCTATGTTATTGATCTGATGGACGGCAGGTTTCCCAACCGAAAACTTATGCAGCGCGGCGGCAGTATTGAAGAAGAGCGCCGTCTCTTTTATGTGGCGGTCACGCGGGCAAAAGACCGTCTTTTTTTAAGTTATGCCAAATATGACAAAATTAAAAAGAGTAATTTTGTGCCTTCACAGTTTCTATATGAAGCGTCGTTAATCCCTAAAGATGCCCAATATACCGCTTTAGCAGAGAGCGTCGAGACAACAGAGTAGGGCTACTTGTTGAGCACGGCATCGCCGATACTCCACATCGGTAGAAAAATACCTGTTGCAAGTAACAGTACCATAGCGGCAATAATAAAGAGCATAATGGGCTCAATGGCTTCAGAGAGTCCGTCAATAATACGATCAAACTTCATTTTAAAGTATTCTGCGACCTTGTCAAGCATCGCATCGAGTTGACCACTGGCTTCACCGGCGCGTACCATCTGGACAATCATATTCTCAAACAGTTCGGTATCGGCAAGACCATTGTGTAATGATCCCCCTTTTTCTACAGTAGAGCGGATGGTCAGCAGTTTGGTTTTTAACGGGAGGTTGTCAATCATCTCAATGGCGGTGTCAAGGGCTTCAGCAATAGGAATACCGGCACGTACCAGCTCGGAAAATACCAGTGTAAAGCGGTTAAGCGTAGCATAGAGAATAATATTGTTAATCAAATAGACCCGAAGTAAAAACTGGTGCCACCGAAACCGGAATGCCATGCTGTTGTTAATGAAGTAGCGCAGTACGACAATAAACGTAAAAAGACCGGCAAGGACATACAGACCGTAATTATTGAAAATAAATTCCAGTTTCAGGAGAATGAGTGTCGGTAGAGGCAGTTCGGTATTGAACTTGTCGAACATGGTTTTAAATTTGGGAACGACATAGGAGATTAAGATGGTAAAAGCAACTGCCATGGCAATCATAACATTACGCGGATATGCCATCGCTTTTTTAAATTTAATGACGTTACGGCGTATCTCTTCGAGCATATCGGAGAGTTTGTAAAGAGATTCTGCCATATTACCGGTCTGTTCGCCGAGTTTGACCATGGCCAGTGTCAGGTTGCCGAGTTGAAAACGATAGTTCTCCATAGAATCAGAGAGACTCTGACCGGAGTTGATATCTTCGGCGATGGTGCTTAAAATGGTTGCCAGATTCTTATCGTTAGTGGCCTCAGCCATCTCATACAAAGAGTCGTGAATAGAGATACCGGCATTGGCCATAACGGCAAGTTGACGCATGGAGGCAATTAGGGCATCTTGTTTAATTCCATATAGACAATTGTGTTGCAATATCTCCTCGTTATCTTTGACATATTGCACAATACGTTCCCAAATGTCTACAGCTTCATCTTTTGCAATTTGTTTTTTACTTTTGAAAATCATG
>QNZR01000093.1 GCA_003978475.1 Sulfurimonas sp. | reverse complement strand
TATGAAAAAAGCAAAAATTTTACTTCTTGAAGATGATGGCAATTTAAGTGAGACCGTATGTGAGTTTTTAGAAGATGCGGGTTATGAGATTGTGGCGGTCTATGATGGTGAATCGGCGCGGGAGGCGTTATATGAACAGCGGTTTGATCTGCTGCTGTTAGATGTTAATGTTCCCTCGCCAAACGGGTTTGAACTGCTCAAAGAGAGCCGCCAAAACGGCGTGGAGACACCGGCAATTTTTCTTACCTCGCTGCATGCCATAGACGATGTCGAGGCGGGGTATGAAAGCGGGGCGGATGACTACATTCGCAAACCGTTTGCACTCAAAGAGCTGTTACTGCGTATTGAAAGCATGCGCAAGCGCAATTTTTTTCATCACACCAAAGCGCGTATTGCTATTGATGCGCATATCTCCTATGATGATACCAATGCCGAACTTTATCTGGACAATGAGGTGGTAATGCTGCATCAAAAAGAGGCAAAGCTGCTAAAACTTTTGATGCAGCGTCGTGGTGAGGTGGTGACCCATGAGGTGATTCAGGAATACCTTTGGGACTTTGACGAGACTCCCAGTGATACGGCACTGCGTACCTATATTAAAAATTTAAGAAAACGGATTGGAAAGGATAAGATTGTCAGTCATAAGCGGCTCGGTTATCAACTTCGCACAACATAAAACGTTTCGTTCGTTTGTAATACTGTATGCGCTGATGTCGGTCATGATTTTACTGCTGTTAAGTGCCTTGTACTACCGCTATAGCAAAGAGCTAATGCTCTCGGAACACCGGCTTGCCATGCAGCTGCAAAGTGAGCGGTATGTGCCGCAGCTTAAACGGTGGATGCAGGGCGATACCGATATTTTTCCGATTGATCTGGCGTATCCGACGGCACTTTTTGATGCCTCCAAACGCCCGATACATTCGCTTTTGGAAAATCAGCATATTGATTTTAAACGCGTGATTTCGCTTGATGGAGCGTTCATTCATTTTGTAGTACCGCTGGCATCGCATGAGCTTGGAGAGAATTATGTTGTATTTGAGACGCGCGATGACGGATTGTGGAAACGTCACTTCTGGTTTCGGGTATTGTTGGCAGGGGGGCTGCTGTTGCTACTGTTGCTGGCGGTAGGATGGTACCTCTCACGTCTGTTTTTTCGACCGCTGCAAGAAGCCATTGCGCTGTTGGATGATTTTATTAAAGATACGACGCATGAACTCAATACACCGGTCTCAGCTATTTTGACCAATGTCGAGATGATAGAAGCCGAACAGTTAGATGCCAAAACACAAAACAAACTGCGCCGCATTGAGATTGCCGCACGTACCATTTCAACCATTTACGATGATTTAACCTACCTGCTTTTAAGCCATCAGCGGCAGACCCATGACGAATCTCTTAACGTCAGTCTGTTGCTGCAGGAGCGCATTGAGTACTTTAAACTCAAAGCCTTGCAAAAAAATCTGCATATTATCTGTAATATAGATGCGGATGTTATGTTGCGGTGCGACCGAGTCAAGATGGCACGTCTTATCGATAATCTGATTAGCAATGCCGTTAAATACAATAAAAACGGAGGTACCATTACCTACGAGCTCACGTCGCGTCGTCTGGTTGTCGAAGATAGCGGTGTGGGCATTGAAGCAGAAAACATTGATGCCATCTTTCAGCGCTATACCCGAGCCAATACCCATGAAGGGGGTTTTGGTATTGGGTTGCATATTGTCTTTAAGATTGCCAAAGAGTACGGCTATACGATTGATGTGAGCTCAACACCCAAGAAAGGCAGCCGTTTTGAAATTATTTTTTAAAATACATGTATTTTCCAGATGTTAGAGATTCTTTACAGAGATGAACATTTGATTGCGGTGAACAAGCCTTCAGGGCTGTTGGTACATCGTTCTATGATTGATAAAACCGAAACGGAATTTGCCCTGCAATTGGTGCGTGATCAGATTGGGCAGTATGTCTACCCTCTGCACCGGTTGGATAAACCGACATCGGGGGTATTGGTGTTTGCGCTCTCTAAAGAGGTGGCACATACGATGAACCAACAGTTTCAAGCCCATCGGAGCAGTAAAGAGTATTTGGCTGTTGTTCGGGGCTATATTGCGACAAAGGGGCGTATTGACTACCCGCTTAAAGAGCAGTTGGACAAAATGACCGATGCCAAAGCCCGGCAGAACAAAGCTGCACAAGAGGCGGTGACAGAGTTTGTTCGTATGGCAACGGTAGCATTGCCATATCCCGTAAGCCGCTATAAAAGTGCGCGGTACTCGCTGGTGCGGTTATTTCCAAAAACAGGACGAAAGCATCAGCTGCGTCGTCATATGAAACATTTGATGCACCCTATCGTTGGCGATACAACGCATGGACGAGGTGAACATAATAAGCTTTTTCGTGAGAAATTTGGTGTACATCGACTGCTGTTGCATGCCAGTGCCATGAGCTTTACACATCCGAAAACTCACGAACATATACGCATAGAAGCCAGTCTCGATGAGGTGTTTCAAACATTGTTGAAACACCTGGGTTGGGAGTAGAAATCTAAAGAGGAGCGCCTACTTTTTAATATGCTTGGCAATGGCTTCGATGTCGGCATCTTTGAGCGTCGCCACCTGACCTTTCATAAGTGCCTTCATGGCTCCACCGTAGGTTCCGTCCTGGTAACCTTTAAGCGCTGTGACAATATCGTCGTGACTCATATCTTTAATAATATGACTTTTACCCAGTGCTTTTTTTTCACCGTTTGCTCCATGACATGCTGCACACTTTTTATATAGAGCGGCTCCGTCAGATGCTGCCAATAACGCGGTAAGTCCTAAAATTGCAAATAATACTTTCATCATAAATCCTTTGGTAATGTTAAAATACATGTAAGCCCTTTAGGGCACCTGGCGTACCGAATGCTTAACAGCTCGGTACGTTACCCGAATCGTTCGCATACTCAATGACAAAGTCTTGAATGAGCATGATTTTTTTAAGCGTTTTAGGGTTGCTTAAATAAGGCGCTGCCTTGGGAAAACGTTCAGAAAATTCTTGAATGAATGCTTCTGCATCATCTTCAAACAGCTCTTCCCACTCATCTTGAGAATGCAGTGCCGCAAATTTGGCACCGTTCATGTCAAATTGCGATTTAAACTTTTTCAAGTAAACCTTCTGCCCTTTTGCCGCATCGGCATAAAGAGCCGCGTTACCTAGAAGCAGTAAAGCTACCATCATAATGAAGTGTTTTATTGGTTTCATTATCATCCTCCTGTCTGGGATAGTCGTAGTATAGAAAGTAATCGTGAACTGATTGTGGAGACAGAAAGTTGCAGGTTGATTGGTATAGACAATATCTGACGCAATGAATATGTGTTGAGGATGAAGGAGATGAAGAGAGGAGCCTGATCTCATTGTGTTATAATAACCCTATGAAAACAACAATATCTAAAATTCTATATGCCTATGACACGGTTTTGTTTGCCTATCTTTTTGGATCATATGCCAATGGTACACATAGAGAAGATAGCGATGTAGATGTAGCTGTCTACATGGATGAGGCGTCACTAGATATGCAACTCTCCTTGCATCATGAGCTTGAAAAGCGTTTAAAAAAAGATGTAGATTTAGTCATTTTAAATGAGGTTAGAAATATCTATCTGCTTGAGGCCATTCTTTGTGAAGGAATTGTTCTTAAAGAGCATGAGAAAAGAGATATGTTTGAAGTGCGAAAAAATCACGAAATCATAGACTTTAAAAACTTTAAGCGATACATCGATGCAGCATAAAATAGAATCCAAGATTAAAAGAGTTCATTATTATCTCTCGTTATTGGATACTTATAAACCAGAGTGCAAAGAGCGTTTTAAAAGCGATGCGATGTTTGAGGGAGCGTTATTGCACTATTTATACCTGGCAAGTGATGGGTGTATCGCGCTTGCAGAGATGATGCTAAAACATAAAAATATAGGTGCATCTCAAAGCTACTATGAAGCCATAGATACCTTGGGTGAGTACAATATCATACCTAAAGAGTTTGCTTATGATTTTGCCAAGATAGCCTCTTTTAGAAATTTTTTAGCACATGATTATGAAAAGATAGACACTCTGATGATTTGTGAAGAAGCTTTAAATAAATTAGGGCAAATCAAAGAGTATCTGGACTATTTACAACATAGTTTAGAAAGTTAGACTTTAGAGAGGCTTTGTAATTTCAATATCAAGTTTTGCAAACAAATTTCATTCCTAATTGCCGTTGATGAACAAGTGCTAATCAATACATCATTTTAGGAATAAAATGCAAGTTTAAGGATAGAAGATAATGAATCTGCCAAATTATATTAAAATAAATGAACACATATCCACCTCTGGACAACCAACAAAAAAACAGTTTAAAAAGATAGCTAAAGAGGGTTATGAAGTGGTTATTAACCTTGCAAT
>QNZR01000191.1 GCA_003978475.1 Sulfurimonas sp. | reverse complement strand
CGCTAAGGTAGCGGTGTATATTATGAGTGATAGCATTATATATACACATATAGGAATATATTGGATAGTCAGCATTACAGTAGATTTAATTATTCTTATTCTTGTAAATCTTTTGTTTGTTCTGGATTATTAGTTGTGAAGAGTGTTCATGTTGCATTTCGTTAAGCTGGATAAACTTTGGATCATTGATTTGAATATCTTAGTTGACATTGTGACCATTAGGTACTTTCTTACCCAAATTAGCTTTTCTTGTTACTTGTTGTTTTACTTTTGTCATTTTTGACTTTAAGGTAGTTGCCGTCGCTTTGAAGCTCGTATGCCAGGACGTTGTCGGAACATTGCAGTTTTAAAATATCGAGCGCTTTTTGTGCTGCGATGGTATCGGAAATTCCGGTAAAAAGCTCAATACGGCGAATCAGGTTTCGCGGCATCCAGTCGGCGCTGGAGAAAAAGATTTTTGGTGTGGCATGTTTAAAGTAAAAGACACGGGCGTGTTCCAAATATTTACCGACAATAGAAATAACGCGAATATTTTCACTCACGCCCGAAATACCGGGTTTTAAACCGCAGATACCTCGTACAATGAGTTCGATCCTGGCACCGGACTGAGAAGCTTTGTATAGGGCGCGAATGACATCTTCATCGACCAGAGAGTTGACCTTGGCAATGATATGCCCAGCGCTGCCTTTAGCCGCTTCATTTTGAATGAGAGAGAGTACTTTGGGTTTAATCTGTGTCGGCGCCATGTAGAGCTCGTTAAGTTTCCCTTTTTTACTAAAGCCGGTTAAAAAGTGAAAAAATCGGATCAAATCATTGGTAATGGCGGCATCAGAAGTCAGATAGCTCAAATCGGTGTAAACTTTAGCGGTTTCAGGGTTATAGTTTCCGGTACCCAGGTGAGCATATTGCTTGAGCTTTCCGTCAACTTTTCGGGTAATGAGTGCGGCTTTGGCATGAACTTTAAATCCTTTAATACCATAAATAACATGAGCGCCGGCGTTTTCGAGTGCTTTGGCCCAGACGAGGTTGTTTTCTTCGTCAAAACGTGCTTTAAGTTCCACCATGACCGTTACCTGCTTGCCTGATTCTGCCGCACTCATAAGCGCCTTGACAATAGGGGATTTGGAACCGGAACGGTACAGCGTCATGCGAATGGCGACCACATCGGGGTCCTTGGCGGCCGTTTGAATCAGTTTAATAATAGGCTCAAAACTCTCATACGGGTGGTATAGCAGTGCGGGGTTTTTATCTAAAATAGTGTAAATGCTGTCGTCACTGTCAAAAGGCGGTAATAGTTTGGGTTTAAATGAGGGCAGGGTTAAGTGGGCAAAGTTGCGATTACTGACAATTTGCCACAGGCTTCCCAAATTTAAAAGTGTGTGAAAACGGTAGATGTCGTCATGGTTAATGTTGGTATGCCGGTTGAAGAAATTGAGCAGGTCATCATTGGCGTCATGTGTGAGTTCCAGGCGCACCAGTTCCCCTTTTTTACGAAGCTTTAGACCCTCTTCCAGAATCTCCATAAAATCGTCGGCCTCTTCTTCTTCAATGGTAATATCAGCATTACGCGTGACACGAAATGAGGTAAAGCTAATGAGTGTAAAACCGGGAAAGAGGTCATGAACATGCTCGGCGACCACGCTTTCAATGGGAGCGTATGTCCCCTGATCGAGTTCAATAAAACGCTTGAGTACCCGAGGAATACGAATGATTCCGTATCGTTGTACCTGGGGATTGTCATCGTCTTGCAGTTTGACGATTAGCCCAAAACTTAAGTTGTTCAGATGTGGAAAAGGGTGGGTCGCATCAATGGCAATAGGGACAATAACGGGGTAGATGTGTTCATAAAAATAGTTGTTAAGCTGCTCTTTTTGCGCACTCGATACGCTGCCATACGACTTTAAATAAAGCCCCTCTCTTTCGAGTTTTTTAAAAATGCCGTTCATGCAGTGTTCAACGACCTGCATCTCCTGATGAAGATAGTTCCGAATGTCATTGAGCTGTTGTAACGGTGTCAGGCGATCCGGACCCGATACGATGACTCCGGCATTAAAAAGTTTTTTGAGACCGGCAACCCGAATCATGTAAAATTCATCCAAATTGGTACCGTAAATGGCCAAAAATTTGAGACGCTCCAGCAGTGGAAGCGACTCATTTTGAGCTTGCTGAAAGACTCGGGTGTTGAACTGAAGCCATGAGAGCTCCCGGTTGTTGTAGAGTTTGGGATCTTTTAAGTTTATCATCTTTGCCCACCATAGTTTATTAGAAGGTGATTATAGCAAAGATGAGGTAATCAACGGTGATACCGAGAACGTTAGCAAGGAAATTTAAACATTTACAGCTTAAATAGAACAATTATCGTGTACAATAAATGGCTAAAGTATACATGAAGGAAAATATATGATGTTCATAAAAGTTCTTTTTTTCCTGTTGACATTGCCATTATTGTTACCGGCATATGCTATTACGCTGAATGAGGCATTGGTATTGTCTCTGGAGAATGACCCTGCCAGCACAGAGCGTCTCAAATATTTTAATGCCATTCGCCAAAAGGTAAACGTAGAAGCCTCCGGGTATTACCCGTACATTGACCTGTATGCCGGAGTAGGTTATGAAGATGTCAGTCATGCCAATACGGGGTTGGTTGAACGTGATGAGACTGTTTATGAGAGCGCGCTGATTCTTAATCAAAATCTTTTTGACGGTTTTGGTACCACGCATCGTGTTGCGGCGGCAGAGGCACGCATGGCAATGGCAGCATATAGCTATATTGAGACGGTAAATACAGCGGCATATCGCGTTGTGGCATCGTATCTTGAAGTCCTTAAATCTCGCGAACTGTTGCAAGTTGCCACCGAGAGCCTTGAGGGAAAAAAAGCGATTGCCCAAGAAGTGGCATCGCTGTATGAGGTACATCAAAGTAATGATGTATCGGTACAAAAGAGTCATGCGTCACTGGCACGGGCACGATCCGATTACTATGTGTTCAAGCGACGTTATCAAGAAGCACAACATCGGCTTAAAAAATCTTTGGGCTGGTCGGTGGATCCCAAGATGTTAGTACCGCCCAAGCAGATACCCAAGCTGCCGAACAACCGGGAAGAAACTCTGGAATTTGCCATACGGCATCATCCCGCCATTCGCATAGCCGACTTTGAGTTGCAAATGGCGCGCGAGACTTATCAACAGATACAGGGGGCGTTTTTGCCCAAGGTAGATGCTCAGGTTCGCCAGTCTTTTAAGAGCAACAATAACGGTATTGTCGGTAATAAAAATAATTTTAAGGCGATGGTCACACTCTCTTACAATCTTTATCGCGGTGGTGCAGACCGTGCGAGATCACAAGAACAGATCAGCCGCTTAAGTCAGAGTATTGCCAAGCGAAACGATCGTAAACGCCATATTATAGAGCGTTTTGATATTGCCTGGAGTACCGTGGAAGCATTGATGCAGCAGCGTAGCCATCTGGCATATTATGAAACCTACGCGCAGCAGACGTATGAACGCTATTTTCAGGAATATCACCAGACACAGCGCAGTGTGCTGGATCTGATTACGGCATTTAATGATGTGATGAATGCGAAAAAAGAGCGTGTCGTTACCCGATATGATCTGATGTTGACGCAGTATCGAATTTTTTATATTATGGGCACTTTAATTGAAACTTTGTTGGGTGATGCGGAGGGTCTGTACGCGAAGGTGGGTATTGAGCGAGATGCGATGACCATGGATACCCTGCCTGTGAGTCTCGACAGTGACGGTGACGGCTACAGTGATAGTGAAGACTTATGTCAAAATACGACAGTATTGCATGATATTGATGCCTACGGCTGTCATGAGAAACAATCTGACATCATACGTTACAGCAATTTACATGTACGTGAGGGCGGTACGGTACTGGATGACGCATCGCAAAAGCGTCTGGCGATGCTGATTGCCACACTGCAACAACACCCGAAAAATAGCTATGCCATCAGCATTCAAACCCATACGCACGCCACAGGTAATGCGAACAAGGACAGGCAGCTTACCGAAACGATTGCACAAAATATCAAGCACTATCTGGTGGAGCACGAGGTCAATGCGCGGCAGATTCATATCTTGCCCAAAGGCTCAACTGCCCCATTGTCAATTGATGCATCACTGTCGGTACTGCCGCAAAACAGCAGAGTGGATATTATTGTGACAATACCGCAGCAACAGGCGGCATCTTCAGAATCAGAATGGGTGGAATCATTAATGCAGTACGCGACTATTCCCCAACCGCGTCGCATTCCCATCACCTCCCCGACGGCTGCACCGGACAATCAGCCGACTCCCGTTAAAGTAGCTCCGACACAACGGCGTCATAGCGAGATATTGGAGGGGTACGTGGTTATATTGGGATCCTTCCATACCAAAGCCGATGCTGAAGCCTTTGCCTTGCAGTTTCACGACAAAGAGGGT
>QNZR01000086.1 GCA_003978475.1 Sulfurimonas sp. | reverse complement strand
TTAAAATCTTTGATAATACGGTAATGCACCCCATATTTTTTACCAATTTTAGAGAGGCTCTCACCCGCAGTCACCGTATGCACCTTATAGATCTGCTGCAAGTCGGCAGGCTGATACTTTTGATTAAAATCAGCCAGTTTAATATAGGGAATGTAGAGATCGTACTGCTCCTCATACGGAGGAATAAAATCATATTTAAGGTGCGAATTGAGGGCTTTAAGCTCATCAACGGGCATGTCAATCAACTTTGCGACCCGGCTAATACGTTCTCCTTTGAAAACACTCACCACAGAAAGGGAGTAGGCGCTTGCACGGTTTAAAAGATAGCGGTACTCACTTTTAAGCAAAAACAGCTCGTTCGATGCCATCATGGAAAAAGCCACAATTTTACGAATATAAATGCGGCTCTCCAAAGGAAGATATTTTTTTTCAGGATCAAGCAGAATTTTCAGATCATCGGTACCCGCTTTTTTAATTGCCGAATTAACACGACCTTCGCCACAGTTGTACGCCAGTGCCGCCAAATACCACTTTCCAAAACGCTTATGCAGATACGTCAGGTACTTTGCCGCCGCCTTGGTAGATTTGATCAGATCCAGCCGCTCATCGACATACTCGTCAATGTTGAGCCCCAGTAATTTTCCGGTTTTGGGCATAAACTGCCACAGACCTGCCGCACTTTTATGCGATTGTGCTTTAAGATAAAAATTGGACTCCGCCATTGCCAAATACAGAAATTCCGAAGGAACATTACTCTGGGTCAAAATATTTTTAATGGTCGGAATAAACAAATAGGCATCCATCATGGAGTTAAAGAAATGTCGGTTGCGGGCACGACTAATATTTTTTTGCAGTATCTCATTGAGCACGCTGTCATTTAAAAAGGTCGAATCAATATCGAACGACTCAACAATACTGACATCTTTGTGGTAGTTGGAATCATAAATGAGGGCGGCAGCTAACGGGTGAGCAACTAAAAGGATACTCAAAATAAGACGTTTTAACACAGGCTTCCTCAATGTTAAATTTTAAAGCCTTTATTCTATCGAAAAAGTGTTAATAATCTTATTATGCAGACCCAATATGCCTAGATTTTAAAGAGGTTTGTGGCATTTTGCGTCGTCAGTTTTTCAACATAATGCCGTGACTGCTTAAGAAGTTCCGCCATTTTTTCGGCTACAAACGTCGTATATGCCGGTTCATTACGCTCTCCGCGATGCGGATGTGGGGTAAGGTAAGGACCGTCTGTCTCAATGACGAGTCGATTTAAGGGAATTTTAGGCAATACCTGCACCAGCTTACGGGCATTTTTAAATGTTAACACACCGCCAATACCGAAATAGAAGCCGTCATCCGCCAATGACAGCAACTGTTCATCGGCATTGTAACAGTGCAGCACACCGCCAACCTCCGAGGCATTCTCCTGCTCCAAGAGCGCTTTAGCATCACTGCCGGCATCACGAATATGAACAATAAGCGGTTTGGCATAGGCTTTAGCAAGAGCAATCTGGGAGCGAAACAGCTCCTTTTGCCGTGTTTTTTCCGCCTCTTTGTCATCACTGCTTCCTTCGAGGCGATAGTAGTCCAAACCACACTCGCCTACGGCAACACATTTGGGATGGGTAATATGGTGAATCAATGCTGCCCTGTCATAGCTCTGAAGGTCATACGGATGCACACCAACTGCAAAGTAAACATGTTCATAGCGCTGAGAAAGTTCTACGGCTCTTGATAGCGTTTTGGGGTCGGCTCCGGGAATAATAAACTTCAAAACCCCCTGCTCGGCCGCGCGCAAGAGTACGGCATCTACATCATCTCTGTAGCGCTCATCATCAAGATGAATATGCGTATCAATTATCATTGTTTGGATCCTTTAAGACAAAATAGATGTGGCACTCTCAAGTAACTCTTTGGCAAAAAGCTGCGCCTCTTTAGAAATGGTGTTGCCGCTAATCATTCTGGCTATTTCATCTTCGCGTTCTTTAGGATCCAACCGTTCGACTCGACTCTCTTCACCCTCTTTATAGACTAAAAAATGCTCATCGCCCATGGAGGTGAGCTGGGGCTGATGAGAAATCACAAAAATCTGATAGGTACGGCTTAGTTGTCGCAGCACTCTTGCCACGCTCATAGACTCTTCGCCGCTAAGGTTAGCATCAATTTCATCCAGCATCAATACCCCGTTTTCTGCAACTGACAATTCTGATTTTACCGCCAATAATGCGAGACGGAGACGGTTAAACTCACCGGTGCTTATATTATTTAATATTGTATCATTAAGCTGTAGTTCTATGCGGTCACATCCCTGTTTGCCATACGGCACTTCAACAAGACAGAAAGAGGCATGACGCAAGTAGAGCTGCTGAAGATAATGGTTTAAAACCGATTCCAATTGCGGTAAAACCGCCATCCGGTTCTTCGAGAGTGTTGCGGCAGATATCTTCAAATTTACATGTAAATTTTCAACCTGCTGCTCCAGGGTCTCTATGGTCGTATCAAGCGTCTCGTATTTTTCAAGTTCTCTGCGTTTTTGATCTTGATAGGCCAGTGCCCCTTCTATGCTGCCATAACGCCGTTTCAATGATGCCAATGCTTCAATGCGGTCAAGCAGGGACTCAACATCGGTCTCTTCCAGATTTTCCTGACGCTCTCTTGCCGTATCAAACAGGGCACGCAGCTCATTCATAGCATCATCAAAAAAAGCACTCTGCGCTTCCATGAGCGCCAATGCCTCATGAACCACATGTTCCTGCTTAAAAATCACCTCGGCACGCTGTAGCTGTTCATCGAGTTTCTCTTTTTTCGACAGTGCTCTTTTGAGCTCAAGGAGTGACTCATCCTCTCCTTCTTTAGGGTCAATCTGAGCAATTTTTTCAATTTCAAAACGGGCAAATTCCTGAAGTTCCAACACTTTTTCCCGCTCCCGCAAAAGTGCCGAGAGCTCTTCTGAAGCACGCTGATATTCCACATATGTTTTGTTATAGTACTGAAGCTCCTGCTGATGCTGTGGTCTCTCTTTGGTAACGAAGGCATCGACAAGTAGCACGAGATTGTCATTCTCAAAATCGCTGTAGTCCCGAAGGCTTAAATGTTTCAGGTAATGTCTGCTCAACTCTTTAAGTCGTTTTTTGGGAATACGCTGCGCATTGACAAAATAACGCACTTTCTCTTTTTTCAGGTAACGAAAGGTATTGCTTTGGGCATTTTCAATACCGTAGCGCTCTTCATCAATAGACCAGGAGACGTCCAGTTCGCTCACAGCCGCTTTGGCATCACGAATACCCAGTGTTGCCAAAATGGCATCCATAAGCAACGATTTTCCGCTGCCGCTGGGACCGGTAAAGACAATGAGTCCTTTGGAAAACTCCAGTTGCAGCTCTTTAAAACTCAACAGTTCTTTAAGATAAAAGCGCTCTATCATCTATTCACCCCAGCTCAACTTCTCTTTGAGAACATCAAAGTAGTTAAACTCTTTTTTGTGGATTAGATGTGCTTGAGTGTCGGCCAATTTAATGCTAATGCAGTCGCCCTCATGAAACTCGTAAATATCCTGTCCGTCCACAATAGCAAGCACCGTGGAGTCGAGTGTTTTAACGTTCATCTGAAAATGCCCCGGCAATACTACAGGGCGCTGTGTTAGTGAATGGGGGCAGATGGGAGTCAACACAAATACATTGGTCAGCGGAAACAAAATAGGACCGCCGGCAGACAGATTGTAGGCAGTTGAACCGGTCGGAGTCGAAACAATAACCCCGTCACCGTAGTAGGTGTTAAACGATTGACCATCGACCGTCACGTCGAGATGAATCATTTTAGAAATTGAGGGACGTGTCAGTACAATATCATTGAAGGCAATGAGCGTTCGTGTTCCTTCTTTGGTTTTAATGACCGCTTCAAGCATGGCGCGCTTGTCAATGCGGTACTCCCCTTCACCGATTTTTTGAATGAACTCTTCAAGTTCTGCAATATGCAAATCTGCCATAAACCCCAATTTTCCCGCATGAACGCCCAATACCGGAATGCCGTAACTGTGAGAACGCCGTGCGACCGAAATCAGTGTACCGTCACCGCCGATTGAAACAAGAATATCACACCGTTTACATAACACCTCAAACGGCTGCCCCAGCATTCCGATCATACTTGCGCTTCCGGTATCAATAAGTACGTCAACACCATACTTTTCAAAAAGTGCCTTACTCTGCAAAAAAAGCTCTTTCAGTTTGGGTGTTGAGGGTCTAAGAATAATACCGACTTTGCTAAAGCGTTTGAGTTTCAATGTCTGGTTTCCTTATTTTTTCGTTAATTATAGCTTAACTTTCATTTTACATTGCAAGCAAGTTACGACTAAGGAGAGTTAAGTCAGTTTTACGAGTGACACCCAACTCATCGATGAGGAATACTATCTTTGTATATGGGTGTTTGAACAGTATCTCAAGCAGAGCTTTTGAGTAGAATTTGGAAAAGTTTGCTTTTAAAATCTCTTTTGTTTCATGCATCAAACGT
>QNZR01000221.1 GCA_003978475.1 Sulfurimonas sp. | reverse complement strand
CTGTTGTTGTCATGGATGTTGAAGGGCGAATCATTGCGGCAGGAAGTTATCCGGAGTATGATCTAAATACGTTTGTCAGCGGTATCTCGACCAAAGCGTGGAAAAAATTGATTAACGACCCAAATATTCCGTTTACCAATAAAATTATTCACGGTCTTTACCCGCCGGGATCCATGATTAAAACCGGTTTGGGGCTGGGTTATGTCACCACGGAGTTAAGCGAGTGGGAAACATTTACATGTAAAGGCTCCATGAAGCTTGGTAATCGAAAATTTCGTTGCTGGAAACGTTGGGGTCATGGGAAAACGTCACTTATTAAAGCCATTAGAGAAAGTTGTGATGACTATTTTTACAAAGGGAGTCTCAAAGTCGGCATAGAGCGGATGAGTGATATTTTAAAACGCTACGGTTTAGGTAAAAAGACAGGTATTGATCTGCCTCGCGAGTTTATCGGTACCGTACCCAGTCGTGCATGGAAGCGTCAGAAATACAATCAGCCGTGGTATATTGGAGAGACGCTGAACAGCTCTATCGGTCAGGGAAATTTTCTCTCCACCCCCATTCAAATTACCCAATTTACGGCACTAATGGCAACGGGAAAACTGATCACACCCTATATTGTCAAAAAAATCGGAGCTATTTCCAATCATACCCAGAGCCGCGATGTACTTTCGTACGAGGAAAAACGCAAGTTGCCGTTAATTCGACGGGCTATGTATGAGGTCTGTAATCATAAAAAAGGAACGGCAACAAAATACATACATTCCAAAGTCACCATTGCCGGAAAAACGGGAACGGCACAGGTTGTTGGCATTCCTCAGGAGATCAAGGATCGTATTAGCGAAGAAGATATGGAGTATTACCGACGTTCGCATGCCTGGCTGGCGGCATATGGTCCCTATGAAGATCCACAGTATATAGTCACCGTTCTTGTAGAACACGGCGGACACGGTGGTTCAGCCGCAGGTGATATTGTCTCGAAAATTTATGACAAACTGCTTGAGAAAAAGTATATTACTCTTAAATAACACCAACAGAGTTCTGGATAAACAGGGCTAGAAGCACAAAGAGCAATATGGCAGCAGATTTATTATAAAGCTTGTTGGCCAAAATTAACAGTAGCGCCAGTGATGAGGCAACCATAAGCGTAATATCATAACGGCTTGCTTCAAGATTGATGCTCAGCGGTGCTACCAGCGCAGCGCTGCCCAGTACCATTGAGAAGTTGGCAACATTAGAACCGATGATATTACCGATACTCATATCGGCATGCCCTTTTTTAACGGCAACAATAGAGACGACCAGTTCCGGTAACGAGGTACCCAAAGAGATTAAAAACAGACCGATAATCCATTCACTGACACCGAACATACGGGCAATGGCACTTCCGCTTTCAATGACAAAATTGGCGCCGCCAATAGTCAAAATAAACCCCACGCTCAATAGGGCAAGGGTTTTAAGCCAATTAAATTTCTCTTTACCCAGATCGGTGTCGATCTCGCCGACAAGATCTTCTTTGGCATCTTTAAACAAAAAGAGCAGGTATGCTGCCATTAACAGTAAAAATAACATACCGTCAAAACGACTGATCTCACCGTCGAGTATCATGATAATAAACACAATGACCGGAAACAAAATCCAGGCACTGTCTTTGGCAAAGAGATCACGCTGGGGGCTCATGGCGCGGGCTATGAGAAATACAACTCCCAAAACAAGAGTAATATTAAACATGACGCTGCCGACGACATTGGCAACGGCCATGTCGGATTTTCCTCCGGCAGATGCCATGATCGATGCCGCCATCTCCGGTAATGAGGTTCCAAAAGCAACGAGCGTTGCACCAATAACAAAATGTGAAATTTTAAAGTGCAACGCAATACGCTCTGACTCTTTAATAATAAAATCGGCACCATAAACCAGTGCTGCCATTGCTGCTATGAAAATAGCAAAATCCATTACAACTCCTCATTTCGTATAATTAAACTTTTGGGTAACTCAAATTGTGCGATGAGGCGTGCTTCTTCGCGACGCATCTCACCGCGATCGGTTTCATGATCATATCCCATAAGATGTAATAAACCATGAATCAACAGCAATAGCAGTTCCTCTTCAAACGTGTGCCCTAGAGTGTTGCTCGCACGATGGACCGCATCTAAAGAGATGACAATACTTCCGAGCGGGGACATGGGCATACTCTCATAAGGAAAGCTCAGTACATCGGTAGCTTTGGCAATACCGCGAAACTCACCGTTAATACGGCTAATGTCGGCATCGTTGGTCAGAATCAGCTCAATATCGGCTGTCGTTAGAGCATCGACAATAGGAGTAAGTGCGTCAATGGCGACGTGATAGTCGGTTCGGTTGTCAAAATCAATCATAAAGCGTATTGTACCCAGATATGTTACAATGTGATGCGATAAAATGCGATTTTTCAAGAGGTGAAGTGTTGGCACAAAAAAAAGCAGTTTGTATTATGAGTGGCGGTATGGATTCGACACTCGCAGCCTATCTGATGCGAGATGAAGGCTACGATATTATCGGGGTACATTTTAGTTACGCTCAGCGAACACAAAAAAAAGAGTATGCCTCGTTTCATGCTATTTGTCAGAATTTACATATAAAAACGCGCTATGCGCTACCGCTGGATTTTTTTGGTATGATAGGTGCATCGGCATTGATCGACACAAATATTGCTGTGCCTACCGGCGGTATTGAAGCAGGAGTTCCGGCTACTTATGTGCCGTTTCGAAATGGTATTTTTTTGAGTATTGCAACGGCTATTGCCGAAAAAGAAAATGCCGAGGTTCTGAGCATCGGGGTGGTTGAGGAAGACAGCAGCGGTTACCCCGATTGCACGAAAGCATTTATTGAGAGTATGACCCAAAGTATCAATTTAGGTACCAAAGAACGGACACGACTTCGCATTGCGACACCTTTGGTTAACTTAACCAAAGAGGAGATTGTAACCTGGTCGCTACAACGGGAGGTACCGCTTCACTTAACCTGGAGCTGCTACCAAAATGAGACATTGGCCTGCGGCGTCTGTGACAGTTGCCGTCTGCGGCTTAAGGGTTTTGCCCGTGCCAATGCATCGGATCCTATAGCATATGAACAAACAGACGCTTAATTACCGCGGTTTTACTCTGTGCTATACACATAAACCACGACAGAAGCACACCTATATTTCCATAGAAGATAACGGCGTCGTTTCGGTGCGTACACCGATTGACAATATGGATACTCTCTACCGGATAATACAAAAAAAAGAGCAGTGGATTTCACAGCGGCTAAACACAATATTGTCGTATGAAACCATTGTTTTGGGTGAGACCCTGTACTATTTAGGCACGCTTTACGCCATGGATGACAATATTGCACAGCCGCTTAAGCAGGCAATATCACGGTTACGAATCGCAGAACCCCGAAAGATACAGCGGTGCTACGATCATTTCTACAAGCATGCCTGCACGTGCTATCTACCGCAGCGTATTGCCCATTTTTCAGAGCAGATGGGGCTTTACCCCTCAGGGGTGAGTTATCGAAAAATGAAACGTCGCTGGGGGAGCTGTGATGCCACAAAAGCTTTGACGTTTAACAGTGCTGTGATGCGACTTTCACCCCGACAGATTGATTATATTATTGTCCATGAGCTGGCACATATTCAACATATGAACCATTCACCTGATTTTCATCGTTTGGTAGAAACGCATCTGGAAGGATCACGCAGCATCGAACGCGAACTTCGCAGACTACGACCGTGATGCCTTTTTTGCCTCTTTATCAGCGTACATTCGTTGATCGGCCTGTTCGATAGTGGTTTTAAATGCATCGCCTTTATTGTAGGCGGCAATACCAAATGAGAACCCCATAGGTAAAATATCTCCGTTGGTTGCACGGATTTTTTTATGTGTCAGGTCATCACTGGCATGTCTGAAGTGTGCTGTGAGCTTTGGTATATCCTGCACCGACGAGAAGACAATAAACTCATCTCCGGCAAAACGTACCAATTGTGAGGATTCAAAAGATTTTTCTAAAAAATTGGCAATATAGATAAGGACTTTATCACCCACGGTATGCCCGTAATGGTCGTTGATGAACTTGAAACGATCCAGATCTATAAAGGTCAATGCACCGCCGTCTTTAAACTTTCCTTCACTGTCTAAGATGTTGTCCGAGATCCACTGGCGGTTGTATTTCTCGGTAAGCGGGTCGGTGTAGATACGTGCTTGAAGCTGCTTCATCTCATCTTGGAGCTTGGCAACTTCATGGCTGACACGTTGCAGTTTTTGATCATCACCGGCTCGAATAGCGTCTTGGGCATCTTGTGTTGAGTTGGAGAGCCTGGTAATATGTGTGTGGGTAGAGTCAAGAAGATCATTGGCTTTTTGAATGGTTTCTTCACTATTCTTTGCTAGAAAGGCCTCATCTTCAAAATCTACATCATACTCCTTGGCAAGCGCTTCAAAACGCTTTCTGTAGAGCGAGGGTAAAACGACATCTTTTTTCATTAAATCGGAGATTGTC
>QNZR01000054.1 GCA_003978475.1 Sulfurimonas sp. | reverse complement strand
TGGCAAATGATGCAAAGGTAATACTGAGCCAAAGTTCATGCTTCTTTTGGTATGTTTTATTCATTATCTTCTCCATTTTCAACTACTTCACAACTCTCTTTCATTTTTAAAAGATGTAACTCTTCAGTTTTTCCATCTTGTAAATTTTTAAAGTTTATGAGAGAGGCTTCAAAGGCACTAAAACGTGTTGCCGCGTAACGAAATGCACTCCCTACGGTATTGGGCGTATATGCCTCTTGAGAGAGTGTATTGGCAAGGTCAATGAATTGGTCCGCGACCGTATAAAGGGTATCAATGTCGATGGTATTGTTGCTGTTGTGGTTCACAGGCATCCTTTTAAAATATTTGGTATATTCTACACTATAAAACGGTTTACGGGGTAATGCTTCATAGGCGCCTAAACTCTTTTTTGGTAGAATCATGCCTAAAATCGTGTTAAGGAACGGAATGAAACGCGCCCTTTTAAGTGTGAGTGATAAAAGTAATATTGTGGAGTTTGCTTCGGCTTTGGTTCGTAACGGATTTGAGATTGTCTCAACCGGAGGTACCCATAGAATGATTTGTGAGGCGGGTATTGATGCCATCGAGATAGGCGAGGTGACACGCTTTCCTGAGATGTTGGACGGTCGGGTTAAAACACTCAACCCTTATGTGCACGGTGGAATTTTATATCGCCGTGACATGAAAACCCATCGTGCCACCGTGGCAGAGCACGGTATTGTCGGTATTGATCTGGTCTGTGTTAATCTTTACCCGTTTAAAGAGACCATTGAACGTACTGATGATTTTGACACCATTATTGAAAATATTGATATTGGCGGTCCGGCGATGGTACGAAGTGCCGCAAAAAATTTTAAAGATGTGCTGATCGTCACTGATGCACAGGATTATGACGATGTTTTAAATGCTATCGAGCAGGGGCATGATTCGCTGGAGTTTCGTCGTGCCTTGATGATTAAAGCGTATGAGCATACCGCCGCATACGACAGTATGATTGCCAATTACATGAATAGCCGTTTTCATGAGGGTATGGGTAGTAAACAGTTTATTGTAGGTACGAAAGTAATGGATACGCGTTACGGTGAAAATCCGCATCAAAAAGGGGCACTTTATGAGTTTGACCGCCATTTCAGTGACCATTTTACCACATTGAAAGGTGAGGCGAGTTTTAACAATTTGGGGGACATTAACGGAGCAGTAAAAATTGCGGCAGCGTTTGGCAATGCGCATGCCGTCTGTATTGTCAAGCATGGCAACCCCTGTGGTTTTGCCATTGGCGATCATCTCCTCGATGCCTATACCAAAGCACTTCAATGTGACCCGGTTTCAGCTTTTGGCGGTGTTGTTGCCATTAATGGGGTGGTGGATGCCTCCCTGGCTGAAATGATGAATGAGATTTTTCTGGAAGTGGTTATTGCCGGACGTATCACCACCGAGGCACAGGAGATTTTTGCCAGGAAAAAGCGACTGAAACTTTTTGAGTATGGCAGTGACTATCTGGTGCAAGCCCATGACAGTAAAGATTTTAAACACATTGAAGGCGGCTTTATTTTTCAAGATGCCGATTGTGTTACTGACGATGAAGTCGCCAATGCAGCGCCGGTCAGTCGTCGCCTGGCATCGGATCAGGAACGTAAAGATGCTGAAATTGCCTACAAAGTGGCATCACTGACCAAATCCAACTGTGTTGTTTATGTTAAAGAGCGTGCTATGGTCGCCGTGGGCATGGGGATGACCTCTCGTGTCGATGCGGCTCGTTGCGCCTTGAAAAAAGCGGAAGAGATGGGGCTTGATGTTAGCGGTTCGGCAATGGCATCAGAAGCCTTTTTTCCTTTTCGTGACTCCATTGACGCAGCAGCTGCCGCTGGGGTGACGACTATCATTGAGCCGGGTGGTTCCATTCGTGATGATGAGGTTATTGATGCTGCCAATGAGCATGGCATGGCACTCTATTTCTCCGGGGTTCGACACTTTCTACATTAATCATACGGCACCACGGTGCCATAGTATCTAAAAGGTTCCTTTATGCAGTACAAATCACATGCCTACTTTATTTTCGATGACGATTCCCGAAGTATTATTGAGACCATTGAGAGCAATACTTTTCATACCCGTATCAGTTCGGTGCACGTCAATTATTTTCTTGAACATGTCGCATCACTCGCCAGCGATATTGAACATATTGTCCTCAGTGTTGCTTCCGAAAAAATTAGTGAACTCCTGGCGGTAGCGTACCGTTACAAATTTTCCGTCGGGATCGTTCCGATGCCCTCGCAAAAAGTACTCATGAAAAATCTCTATTGCAGCAGTGATATTGCTGACAATATTGAACTGGCACTTCGCGATGAGAGTGTGGCGATTGATGCGGTAGAGATTAACGGCGAGTTTATCTATTCTCAAGGCATCGTTGGACGTGCCCCGCTCATTGGACGCGCCGCTATACGTACCCGCCATTCTTTTTGGGAGAGCCTGATTTATGCGGTGAAAGAATTTTTTACGATTGAACTGCAGGCTTTTGAAATAACAACCCAAAACGGTAAGACGATTACCACGGCAGGCAGCGGTGTCGTTGTTTTAAATCATACCCGCAGCGGACTGCTATCACGCATTTTTGATTTTGACCAGTCGGTGCGTGACGGTGAGGTGACGGCAGTGATTATTTCCCCGTTTTCCATTATGGAATATATACGGCTTTTAACATCGATTTTTTACAGCGCTAAAAATGAAAAAACACTGCCGCACGCCATTGGATATATTAAAAGCAAACGCTTGGAAATAGCCGCAAGCCGTAGTACCCGAATCTATTTTGATAACGGTAAAAGTATGGAGTTGCCAATAACATGTACAATTATTCCGGATGCGCTTCTGTTTAATGCCAGCGAAGCATTCTGGCTGCATAATGAGAAAAAAAGCAGTGCTAAAGAGACGGTCAAAATAGATAATCTTCCCGATAAAACAGAAACCCAGAAATATGCCGGTAAAAAAATTCCTTTTTTTACCTACGCCTCCGAAGAGCGTTTCCGTGACCTGTTTCAGATGTTACGCTCCGATGCCAAAGTCAATCAGAGTTATCTTTATTTAATGATTTTAAGTACGCTGTTAGCGACGATAGGACTTTTTGCTTCAAGTGCGGCAGTCATTATCGGGGCGATGCTCATCGCCCCGTTGATGACACCGATAGTGTCACTTTCTATGGGTCTGTTGCGGGCTGAAACAGACATGATTCAATACTCTTTGGTGAAAATTATCATTGGCGTTCTTCTGGCACTGGGGGCTTCATCGCTATTGGGCATGCTGATTCCCTACTCGGAGCTTACCTCTGAAATGAAAGCGCGTATTGATCCGACATTACTGGATCTGAGCGTTGCCGTGATTTCAGGTGTCGCAGCAGCATATTCAAAGTCATTCAAAGAAATTATGCAGAGTTTAGCCGGTGTTGCCATTGCCGTAGCCCTGGTTCCACCGCTTGCTACCGCCGGAATCGGCTTGGGGCAGGGAAACATGGCAATGTTTAGCGGCGCCTTTTTACTCTTTTTTACGAACCTGGTCGGTATTACCATTGCTGCGGTCGTTACATTTCAACTATTGGGCTTTTCCAACGCCGTCAAGAGCAAAAAAAGTGTAATGTTTGTTTTTATGCTGCTTTTGGTCATTAGTGTACCCCTTTATTTTTCTTATGACAAGATGCTGCAAAAACACCAGATGACACAACGCTTGAAAGAGCGGCATTTTACCGTAGCGGGCAAAGAGATAATTGTTGGAAGTGCCGTAGCACAAATACATGGCAGTGTACGAGAAATTGAACTGGAACTTTTAGTCAAAGAGTCGCTGGGTCGCAGTGATTTGGAGGAATTAAAAGAAAAAATACAACAACTGTTTACGCATCCTGTGGTTATTAAAGCGAAAGTAGAATATCTATTGTAAAATAATATGTTACAAAATATTACACAACATATAAATACGTGGATTTTTTAGTTCGTTAAGGAAGTGTTAAAGTGAAACTGTGCTATAGTTTAATGCTATTAAAAAGCTGAGCCAAATAGAAAGAGAGATCGTTTGGTTTTTTAATAAGTCTTTACGAGGAGGTATTTTTTAATGAAAGAAAAAATACTGTTGTTATTGGTAGCTCTTGGGTTGTCATTTGGAACGTTACAGGCAACTGAAGAGTGCTCTGAAATTGAAGTAGTAGCAGTTCAAGAGACACTGCAGAGTTATAGTGCTTCACAGAGTGAAACCGTTGAGGTGGTTATTCATAATCCTGACTACTGCCTTTCGACAATTACCGATATTACGTTAAGTGATTCGGAAAACTTTGAACTTGATTTGGACTTTGGTGCGGTGCCATGTGGCAGCGATAACTTTTCTATGCGCGGGTATCAGTTTTGTACCGTTGGTGTGACGTTTAAGCCCGTAACATCAAGTGGAGATTTTGAGACTGAGGTCGAAGTGAGTACGACATCGACTCCGGTAACATGCGCGGTAGTTAATGGTGATGTTGTCGTTTGTGATGAATGTAATAATGATGATGATGACGATGATA
>QNZR01000243.1 GCA_003978475.1 Sulfurimonas sp. | reverse complement strand
CCTGAGGAAGTTATTGATTTGAATGACGTCAATAGTGAATTGAAAAGGTCACAAGAAGATATTGAAAAGTTTAGGGATGAGCATAATGCTTATTTAAAAATGTTGGGTGTTGATTTGTTGACGTAAAGCTTCACTCGGTAGAGATCAATTGGTGGGGGTAGATAGAGAGCGTTATGTAAAAATGATACTGTCCTTAAGAGTTCGCAATTTCCAAACGCTTCATAGTTTCAACAACTATTTGTCTTTGTTGGAGATGGCAAACTTACATGGTGGCAGGCTCATTTTACAAAACAGAAGCAATTTCGGAAACGGTTTTGGTACATGCCTGTACGGTCTGGTTCCGTTGAGTGTGTAGCATACTTCCGTAACAGAGCCGATCTCACCGGTATTTTTGGCATAATACGACACCCTTGTCATGCTGATGTCAAGTAACACAGGAGTATTGTCGTAAGTCATCTCGGTGTTGGCTACTCCCTCACAGCTAACGGCTATGATGTCCTGATATGTTTTTGTGGCGATAGTTTTGGAATCAACATGATCTTGAAGCCTGCAGGTGACTGTCGTCGCAACGTCATCACCGAAGTTGGCAAGAGGAATATCCGACACGGCATTGGCTACAGGGTCACCCAGATCGGCATAACGAACGGTTTTGATGACGTCATCAACCTGGAGGGATCCGGCATCGTTTAACATCTGGGTAATGGCTGCTTGGGAAATAGTGTAGGTGGTATCTAACTGCCCCTTGTCATCATACTCTTTGACCTCGGTGCTACCGACCTCATACCGCTGTGTCGTTTCTGACGTTGCTGTCGGCATACTGCCATAAATATGATTGCCGGTGTTATCGGTATAGGTACGCTTAATAAACGTGCTGAGCTGATCGTGTTCGGGAACAAGATAGTGACTTAAATCATAGGTGCCGTCGGTTGTAAAATTGAGGGATTCGGTGGCAGTCGAAGCCGTGCCGCTACCGCCACAACCACTGCCTAAAAGTACTGCCGAGAGGGCAAGAGATGAGACAAACAGGGGGTGTGTCATGGGAGATTCCTTACTGTGATTTTATATGGTACACTTATTGTAATACATTAAAATTAATACAATATTAAAACTGTGATTCTTAAGCCAATATTTTACGCCATAACTAATCGAGTATATTATAAAGATTTTTAATAATACTTCTCTATACTACCGCTGTCTGTTTCAAGAAGTATGTTTCATTACACTTTAGATTCCGTTTCCCCCTCATATGAGGAATCTAAAGCGGTAATAGATAATTTTCTCTCCTTACAACTGATAACAGAATGTCTTGGCATTGTCTCATACAATATGGGGCTGTCAAGATCAACAAGTTGTATGACGTCGCGATGCGTCATTGCAAGACACATGGCAGCTTCTATAGAAAAGATTCCTTCCAACATTGATCCCATCATACACGCCACCTGATGATGACGGCATAGAGCAACAATTTGCAGCGCCTGACTGATACCACCGCATTTCATCAGCTTAATATTGATAATATCGGCACTTTTGGATGCAATAATGTCTCGCGCGTCCTCAAGGGTAAAGACCGCTTCATCGGCTATAATATCAATGGACGTATAGGCGGTAATGGCTTTGAGCGCGTGAACCTCATTGGCTTTGACAGGCTGTTCTATGGCAACAATATCCATTCCCTTTAAAGCATCAATAATCGCCAGACTCTGTTCATAGCTCCAGGCTTGATTGGCATCAATAATAATAGCGGCTTTGGGCACCGCCTGCTTGACCTCCGTAATGCGTTCAAGATCACGACCGTCTGAAGCACCTACTTTGATTTTCAGGAATGAATCGCCGTTTCGGTAGGCTTCTGCGGCATCATTTGCCATTATCTGCGGTGTATTGAGGCTGATGGTAACGTAGGTTGACAGCGGGGTGTGGCTACCGCCTAAAAAATGCAGCAGTGATTGTGATCGGGCACGGGCATAGAGACGGTAAATAGCCATATCAACAGCGGCTTTGGCGCTGGAATGATGCGTACAGCTTTCCTGCACGGCCTGCAGCATGGCTGCCATGGTTGTAAAATTTACATGTAAAATTTTTGGAGCAATTATCTGCGTAATGGCGGTTTCCATGGTCTGCATGCTCTCACCGGTTATAGCAACACTCGGAGGGGCTTCACCGATTGCCATGATGCCATTGACCGTTGTGAGGGTAATGACCAGACTTTCTGCCGCATCGACACGACGCAGCGCGGTAATAAAAGGTTTTTTAAGTGCAATGGTGCTGCGCTGCAGTGTTATGGTATGGAGTATCATGAGGCCATACGCTGTAGAATGCCGGCAACACCCAACCCGGCAACGGTACCGATAAGATACCCCATGATCGCCATGAGTACCGCAACGCCGATAAGCGAACGGTGATAGGCAGCAGCTAAAATAGGAGCTGAGGCAACCCCGCCGATATTGGCGAGTGAGGCGACGGCAATGCTAAAAAGATCGAGTTTAAAGAGTTTTGCGGCAATGAGCATCATCATAGCATGCAGCGTTAAAATGCAGATCCCCGCAAACAGATACAGCGGTATGGCGCCCATGCCTTCAAAACTGGCCCGAGAACCGATGAGTGCCACTAAAAGATAGAGCATGGTGGTGGCAAGACGGCTGCTGCCGTTATATTGCCGTATTGGTGTCAGGGAAGCGGCAACACCGAATACGGTAGCCAGAAGTACGACCCATGTCATGGTGCTCAACCCTTCGAGTGTTGCCGCCAGCAGTTGTGTCAGCAGCGCTATCCCCACAGCTAAAAGCAGGAGACTCCAATATTTGGGTGCGCCCATCTCGCAGGCACAACCCAGACGATTCAAACGGTGTGTGGCGGCGGTAGCACCGCTAAAACGGTTAAAGTACGATGCCCAAGGTACCAGTGCCAGAAGCAACATGACCCATAGTGCATAATCGACAGAATCAACAATCAGTGCGTACCCCATCATGGTCTCATTGACATCAAGAGCCGAAGCGACGGCAAGCATATTGGCGGTACCGCCCATCCAGCTGCCGCACAGTGCAGAGAAGAGCCCCGCCTGCTGGGCGTTGAAGTCAAACAGAAAAAAAACGGCGATAAAGGCCAGCGCAATTGAGACGGTAGCGCTGATATAAGCGACAATCAGAGGGCGTCCCAAATGTGCGAAGGCTTTAAAGTCAAGTTGCAGCAGCATTAAAAAAAGCATGGCAGGCAGCAGATTGTTTTTGACTGTCTCGTAGGTATGGGTGATGGCATCATTGCGCTCCCATAATCCTAGCGATGCCAACAACATCGCAGCGGCATAGATGAGTACTACGGCAGGAAGTGTCTTAAATACCCGTGAGAGCCTGTAGTGCTCGGCAATGCCGAAAAGTGCGGCGATGAGTGCTATGGTGAGAAGATATACCAGGGACGATTCAATCATGTGCTATTGTATCATAAGCTAAAGCGTGGCACAATTGTCTCATGTATTATGATTTTGAATTTTGGGTGCTCTTTAGCAGCTTTTTTTTGGTACTGACCTATCTGGTGCTCGGGTTTATTATTGCATTTGAAGTGGTATTGGCGATGAGCGGCTCTTCTGTGGCGCTGAAGTGGATTAAAAAACACTGTAGCTATAAAGAGCTTTATGCCGAGGTGATTATTTTTTATCCGATGATACTGCTGGCATACTTCTTTTTAGAAGTGGTGCCGCATCACCTTTTTGGCGTTCATAAAGCAGTATTTGATATTCAGGATCTTTTTGAGAGACTCTACCAAAATTAACACAAAGACAGACATTAATGCCGCAATATATTATTTTAGACACCGAGACAACCGGTACACAGGAGCAAGATCGTATTATTCAGTTGGGGTTTTTAGTGCTAGACAATAAAAACGTCAGTGTTTACAATGATTTTTGTCATAGCGACACACCCATCTCCTATGGTGCGATGGAGGTGCACGGTATTACCCCCGAGATGGTTGAAGGCAAGCCCGCATGTACCGACACGCCAGCTTATGCAACACTCAATGAGCTTAACCGTGAGGAGAACTATCTGATTATCCATAATGCCCCGTTCGATTTGGGCATGTTAGCCAAAGAGGGATTTACATGTAAAATGAAACTCATTGATACCCTGCGTGTTGCCAAACATGTTTTTGAAGATGAAGAGGCGCACCGTTTGCAGTACTTTCGCTATAAAATGGGCATTTACAAAAAAGAGCAGGCCGAGGCAGAAGCGTTGGGCATTGTCGTCAAAGCTCATGATGCCATTGGTGATGTTCTGGTATAATTTAGCAAAAATAGTTTTTGCTTATGAAGAAATGTGGATTTGCCGCATGCAGGACGCCCGGTTATCCCCACCACCAACGGCGGCGGGGGGAGGGGAGCGGCCCGGGGCGATCCTCTGCTCACTGAATCTCCTGAGAGGTGGTTCGCCATGAGAGTCGAGTTGGACAAGGTGGTCACGGTCCAGTATACCCTCTCGGTCAAGGATGGGGAGACCCCGCCGGAGCTGAACCGCACCTTCACCACCAGTTTTCTATACGGCAGGGAGCGGGTCCTGCC
>QNZR01000242.1 GCA_003978475.1 Sulfurimonas sp. | reverse complement strand
TTTTTATTTTTTATGATAAAAAGTATTAAGGTGATAAAACCTAAAAGTGCACCTAAACCTAAAAATCCATAGCTTGCTGTAATCATAGAGACATGAATACTTAACCAATATGAGTTAAGCACCGGTGCCAATGTCGTAATTTGGGGATCCATCCAGTTCAAATGGGCTACAAAAAGAATGAGCCCGGTTAAAATACTCGTTGATGCCAGTGTAATGGGGGAATTTTTAGCAAAAATAAAACCGGCAAAAACGGTTGCCCAGGCAATATAGATCATGGATTCATAGCCGTTGGACCAAGGAGCATGCCCGGAAATATACCAGCGAATGCCCAATCCTACCGTATGGGCAACAAAAAAGAGTATGAGCAGTGCCAAAGCACTTTTTGAAGCCCATCCAATCTGAAAACGTGGCGTAATAATTTTAACAAATGACAAAATCAACAGCACAAAACCTACTAAAAAATAAAGTGGCCAGAGCCGTTCAAAAATCTGAGAATGGTTGTACCAAATTTCCAATTTCACTTTCATAGCATCCGGATAAACAGCCACACCGTAAAAGTGCTGGTACTTTTCAATATTACCGAGCGCGGCATCGGCTTTACTCCAGTCTCCGCTTTGACGGGCGTCATCTACTGCCGTAAAATAATTCATAGCAATGGCACGAATCCCCTCGGAATCCACGGTTTCAAAGTTTTTCAGTGCCTCTATGGTTGCAAACCATTTATGCGTTTTATCTTTAGGGCGCGGCCATATTTTCATAAGTGCTCCGGAATATGCCATATACGCAATATTGACCCGCTCATCAACCTTGAGTACTGCTTTGTCAAACTTATTGCGTTTACCCGGCGGCTTACGTGTTGCTTCATCGACATAAGTACTCAACTTGTAGCCCTCAAGGGTGTCAGGAAACTCGAAAAATTGTGAGAACGATGCGGTTTTAACACCCTCTTTAAGATGAATAATATTATTGATCTCTTTATGTGATGTTTGAATCATGCTGATCTCACGCCACGCGGTCGGTGCCATCATCATCCCTAAAAGAATCTGATTGGCATCAAGTCCCATCATACTGTCGGAACGGTAAATTTTATTGACGACCTCCAACGACAAGGTATCCATGGGTTTCATACGACCGGCAGTATCTTGAACAATCAGCCGTCCAAATCTGTCGGCATGTTCTTTGTTAAACGAAAGCACTTCTGCTACAACAGGGTTCAACGTTTCTGCCCTGCTTGGTGTAGCAACCAACAGTAGCAAGACCGCCATTAGCCCTGCGGCAAGATTTTGATGCTCACGAGCCGCTTTGGTTGCCTTGGCATTGAGTTTTCGGTAGCGCCCTTTAAGCAAAAACGGTGAGAGAAACATGCCGATAGTCAACATTGCATAGCCAATATAGGTAATGAGTGTTCCGGGATCTTTATTGACCGAAAGTACGGTACCCTGCTCATCCATATCGTAAGATGATTGAAAGAAGCGAAAGCCCTCATAGTTTAAAATATGGTTCATATAGATACGAAACGGTCGCTCAACATTATGGCGCTTATCTATGAGGACAACCTCACTCGCATAAGATGCCGGCGACATGGAACCCGGGTAACGCTCCAGCTGAAAATCTTTGAGATGCAGTGCAAACGGCAACTCAATAATACGCGCACCGTATGCCATCGAGACCTCGGCACCTTCAAACTCGAGCGTCACTGCCGTGCCAAGAACTCCTGCAGCACCAAAAACCGTCATGCGCCTGGTTGTATCACCGCGACTGACATCAAAAACCAAGGCATCACTTTCACGATTGTTCATACCCGAGCCTACGGTCGCCGAAGTCAGTTTTTTACCGGCATGCAGTTTAAAATCACGAAGAACAAAATTGGTATCGTTAGCGGTATAGAGCGTACGTGTCTGGAGCTCCTGCGTTGTCGAGGCATTGAGCTCACCGCTCGTTTGGTCATCCATACGCAAATAATTCAGTGTCATCGGATGGCGCATTTGCAGTTGATTGTTTTTAACCTCAATATGAATCACCTCTTTCTTCTGCGTGAAAGTCGTCCCTGAGTTAAAGTCAATCACAAGATCACTCGATTCAAAAAAGCTCCCTTCCTCAAGCTGAACCCGTGTGGGAACTTTCGCATTGGTAATCATCATATTTAAAATAGCCTTCCCCTCAGCATCATCGACCAGCACATAGGTTGCATTGGGAATATAATCAATCAATTTTACATGTAAATCATCGACCGTCGTTTCAAAATGGTTGGTAGAGTATTTTGAGAGCAAGATGGGCTTTTCAACCGTCACAGTGCGATTGGCGTCTTTCACGCTAATCGTGACATAGCTGTCTGAACTGATCATGGTATTGCTGGTTTCTCCTTCACGAATGTGCATGACACCTTCATAACCAATATAACGCGTCACTGCCGCACCGACTAAAATGACTAAAAACGAGACATGAAATAAAAAGACCAGAAATTTCTGCTTCCGGTACATTTTATATTGAATAATATTATAAATAAGATTTGCAGCCAGAAGCCCTAAAAGCAGTGCAAACCATGGTGCATTATAGACTTCTGCTTTTGCCGTCATGGTGCCGTAATCATTTTCAATAAACGTTGCATACCCAATGGCGATCGCAAAAATCAGCATCAGTACCGCCATAGTTTTCATAGAACCCAGTAATTGTAAAAGCTCTCTCATTCACACTCTCTTTTTAAATCTCGTATTGTCGTATTGTATTCACCGTTTGCTAATCATCTTATAATATCATCTTAAGTACTGTTTTAGTAAAGCTTATTTTAATTCACCCCAGGTACGACCGGTATTGAGAGAAACCTTCAAAGGAACACGCAACGCATAAATATGCTCCATAATCTCCTGAAAATGCAGTGCCAACACCTCGGCTTCTGCCGCATCAACTTCAAAAATCAGCTCATCGTGAATCTGCAAGAGCATAGCAGCAGGCAAATGTTCTGTTTGAATACTATGGTGAATCTTATTCATAGCAAGCTTAATGAGATCTGCGGCGCTGCCCTGAAATACCGTATTGACACTTTCGCGGTCATAGGCTGCCTTGAGCATCGGGGTCGCTTTGGCATAATCAAAATAGCGACGGCGCTGTAACAGTGTCTCAACATAGCCCTGCTCCTTGGCGGTCTCCACAATAGTGGCAAAATAGCTTTTAACGGTAGGAAAGGTCTCAAAATAACGTGCTATGATCTCTTTTGCCTCTTTGGTGCTGATCTTCAGAGTTTCAGAGAGCTTCTTCTGTCCCATACCGTACAGCAACCCGAAGTTGACGGTTTTGGCAACCGATCGCTTGGCATCGGCATCGGCCTCACCAAAAAGTGCTACGGCCGTTTGACGGTGAATGTCTTTGTTGTGTTTAAAGGCTTCTACCAATACCGGATCTTGTGAGAAATGCGCCAGCAGACGCAACTCAATTTGCGAATAGTCAATGCCAATAAGTACCTTGCCGGTATCGGCGACAAATGCTTCACGAATCTTGACACCAAGCTTGGTACGTGTCGGAATATTTTGCAGATTGGGATTTTTGGAACTTAAACGTCCGGTTGCCGTCCCCGTCTGTACAAAAGAGGTGTAGATACGGGAACGTTCATCACGCTGTGCGAGCTTCAACAGTGGCTCTATGTAGGTAGAATAAAGCTTGTGCAAGGAGCGGTACTGCAACAGTAGCGGCACAATAGCATGCTCATCAACTATAGCGCTGAGAACTTTTTCATCGGTACTGTAGCCTGTTTTGGTCTTTTTGATGGCTTTGAGTCCGAGCGTCTCAAACAGTACCACACCCAATTGTTTGGTTGAGTTAATATTGAACTCACTGCCCGCCTGCTTGTAAATAGCCTGCGTCAGGTCGGCAAGAGACGCTGATGCCTCCTGTTTGAATGTCTGCATATATGCCGTATCGAGTTTAATTCCTGATCTCTCCATTGCCAGCAGTGTCTCAATAAACGGATACTCCAGTTGTGATGCTACGTTCAAAATCTCTGTAGCTTCTCGTTCTTGCAGCAGCTGTAACAGTTTATGATAGAGTCGCAGCGTTATGACAGCGTCTTCGGCAGCGTAGCGGCAGGCGTCATCCAGTGCAACCGATGCAAAGGTTTCGCCTTTTTTCACCGTCTGCTTGAAAGCAATCATGTCATGATTTAAAAGTGATGCGGCAAGTTTATCAAGTCCCAAAGCACTTTGTGAATCAAGCAGCCATGCCAAAATGATGGTATCGGCATGGACATGAACGCTCTCGCATGCCAAATAGCGGGTAATAAAATGCAAATCGAACTTCATATTGTGACCAATTAATTTACATGTAATTAATTGCTTCAGTGCTGTTTTTGCCGCCAGATCGCCCACCTGTTTTCCAACACCCAGATAGGAGTGTTTTAACGGTACATAGTACCCCTCGGATACATTGCATGCAAAACTAAAACCGACCAGCGTATCATGATGGGGATCCAACCCGGTGGTTTCGGTATCTAGGGCAATCAAATCGTTTGTACTTAGGTTCGACACAATACGCTGAAGCGTGGCATCATCGGTAAT
>QNZR01000088.1 GCA_003978475.1 Sulfurimonas sp. | reverse complement strand
GTCTGGTTAGCCTGTGCCATCAATACGGTATTGTCACCATTACCATTGCTTTTAAGCAGGATGAAGATGATGAAATTCCCTCCGGCTACCTCTTTTACCCCAGCAGTATTGCACCGATCGCCGCAGGATACGCACAATTTGATATATTGCAATATCTCATTACCGCTGCGCATAGAAAGCAGATTAAAGTGAAAGCATGGATTCCGCAGTTTCATGATCAGGTCGCATACAAACGCCATGATTCTTGGCGTATGATGGTCTATCAGGGGGGCAAAGTCATACCTTTTGCCACAAACAGCTCCGAATATTTTGTCAATCCCCTGCATCCTGATGTACAGCATTATGAACGCTCCATTATTGCAGAGATTCTCACCCGTTATTCTATTGACGGTATTGTATTGGATTGGGTACGATTTGACGGTTACCCTATGGATCTGAGTGACACTACGCGCCGCCGCTACAAAAAAATGTTTGGCTACGATCCCCTGAGCATAGACTTTACAACCAAAAATTCCAAACGCATTCAATGGAATCACTATAGAATGGATGCCATTGCCTCCTACATTCAAAGTGTCAAAACTATCATACGCGCCATCAAACCTGCGGTAACACTGGATGTCTTTGTTCTCTCACCGGCATGGAAAGAGTTGGCACAAGATCCGCAACGATTTGCTCACAGTGTTGATAATATTTCACCAATGTGTTATTATGATGACTGGAAGTATCCTGTCGATTGGATCTACGGAAAACGCTCCGATGCCATTGTACCGCTTGTACGTCGTAAAGCGCCAAATACAGAGATTATTCCGGTTTTTGATACCAACTGGGAACCTCAGGTTTATCAAAAAATATTTGCCAATTTACACCCTGTTAAAACCATTAGCTGGTTCCACTACGGTAAATGGACCTCCCGAGAGATCCGTCGTATCTATGAGTATACTACTAGCCCAACCGTTCAATAAACCAATAGGCTGCCGTCGTACCAATACCATAAACCGCCACAGTTTTAATACGTTCCACATATCTTGGTATAACGACCTCGAGTAGTTTAAAACATACAATGACCACCCCGATAAAAAGAAGTTGTCCCAACTCTACCCCTAAATTAAAAAACACCAATGTACTCCAGATATGCTCAGGGTTCAAGCCAATATGGGAGAGCGCACTGGCAAAACCGAAACCGTGAAGCAGACCAAACACAAACGCAACCACCCAGGGATACGAACGTGCCACAGTTTTTTCATGAGTGTTGCGCAACAGTTCACGTGCTACAAACACAATACTCAGGGCAATCATTGCTTCAATATAGGTAACAGAAATGGTGACAACTCCCCAAGTTGCCAACCCTAATGTAATGGAGTGTGCTGCGGTAAACGCCGTAATCGTCTGAATAAGGCGCGGTAGGCTATGGACTAAAAGCAGTAGGGCAAAGACAAACATAAGATGATCAAAACCAATTAAGATATGTTCAATACCCAACCGTAAATATTCCAAAGCAGTCTGCAAGAATGTCTGCGTATGACCAATACGTACATAAGGCTCCTCAGCACGAATAAGACGCTTTTGAACCTGATGTTCCCGTGTCTCATATTGAAAAATTACCCCGACATCACTCTGTAGTAGATTACGAATCCAAATACTCGAACCTGCCAGTGTCGCCTGGTTGCAACTAACAACTTGTCGGGTGACGACATAGCCGTCCGTTTCATACTCATTTTTGGGTACGATATCATAACAGTGCCGAGAAAATTCAATCTTTAAGTCAGTGACTTCTTTGTCCTGCAGCGGTTTTTTAAACACAACCGTAACGGTATTGTCCCTATTTTCATGTAATGCCAGATACGAAAAGGCGCTTTGATGGGCAGAGAGTGCGCTAACAAGTACCACCCCAAGAGACCACCAGAACGCTATGAGTCTCATTTTGGCTCGGTAACGACAGAATATTTGGCACGTATCTGCCGCAACTTCTTCTTATAGCGTCGGCGCTTGACATCCTCAAGGTAATCACTCACAACAATATCTTTAATGGCATCATAAGGCAGCACCTTACCGCCGTGCTTTGCCGTAACCCTAATCAGATGAATACCTGAATTTGAAATCACCGGACCACCCCATAGCCCAATGTTAAAACGGGAAATCTGAGTGTAAAAACTATCGCCAAACACCGCTTTTATGTGTTGTCGTGTGGCGGTATTGATCTGATTGGAATCCGTAGCATCACCAAAAAAAGAGAGATCGCCGCATGAAACATTTCCCTCTTGAAGCACCCGCAATATGCTCTGCGCCAGCTTAAAAGGATGCTCATGCTCAATGGAAAGAAACACATGATCAAAACTGATGTCTGCTTGCTGGCGGTAGTTGTCCTGATGCTCCTGATAATACCGGTACAGCGTCTGCGTGTCCAGGTTATTTGATAGCGTCGCAGAAGCTTGCAACTGCTGTTTGATACGCTGCACCAGCGTCTCATAGATTGTCCGGTCTTCTCGATGCAGTCCCAAATGCAATGCCTCTTCAAACAATACGTTATCCTGAAGCTGTTGATTTTTGAGGACACGAAGTTCAATATCAGACAGCTCACGCTGCAAATCAATGCGCCAGGTTGCTTTGAGCCGGGTAAGCTCTTCTGCACTGAGGGCAATACGCTTCTGCTCTACAACCGAGGGATGCATACTGTTCTGAACCCAGTATATCAACAGCGCTGCTGCCAAAAAATGCACTAGCGGTTCTTTAACCATACGCCGTAGCAATATCACAGCTCTTCCATATTGTTTAAGATGTTTTGAGGCAGTGTTTTAGAGGTGGCAGCCCCCATCTTTTTGAGCTTATGCAACTGTGAGGTTAAACTGCCTTTGCCGTCATGGAGTTTGTTGTAAGCATTCGCATAACTCTTTTCCACCAGCGTCAGCTGCTCCGAGATTTTTTCCATATCTTGTATAAATCCTACAAATTTATCGTACAATATGCCGGCACGCCTGGCAATTTCCTGAGCATTCTTTTGACTACGCTCATAACGCCAACTGTTCTCAATCGTGCGTAGTGCTATCATGAGTGTTGAGGGGGTCACCAACAGTACATTGTTTTTATACGCACGCTCATACAGTGCCGTATCATGCTCCAGCGCGGCGATTAATGCGCTTTCAATCGGTACAAACATCAACACAAAATCTACCGTGTGAATGCCTTCAAGTTTGGTATAATCCTTTTGGCTTAACTGTTTTACATGTAAATAGAGCGCGTCAACATGTTGGCGTAAATAGTGTGTTTTTTGAGCCTCATCGGTATTGACAAAGTGCTCGTACGCCCGCAAGGATGTCTTGGCATCAACAATAATCTCACGTCCATAAGGCAGATGCACCAGAACATCGGGTCGGTACTGCTGTGCATCAGTCGCACTGCGCAGTACCACTTCACGATCATACTCATGACCGCATCGCAATCCCGAAGCTTCCAATACCTTTTGCAAAATCATTTCACCCCAGGCACCCTGCTGCTTACTCTCACCTTTGAGTGCCCGGGTCAAGCCATGAGCTTCTTGTGATAACGTCTGGTTCAGCTCTTTTAAATGATAAAGCTCCCGTTGTAACATCGAACGCTCTTTGGCTTCTTCTTTATAGGTTGTATGAATCTGCTTTTGAAATTGCTCTATCTGCTCTTTAAACGGTGTAACAATACGGTGAAGCTGTTCACTGTTTTGTGCCATAAACTTCTGACTCTGCTTGTGGGTAATCTGCTCGGAAAGTGTTTGAAACTCCAGGGTCATCTGCTCTTTGGCATCATGCAGCAGAGCAAGTTTTTCCTGTGTTGCCTCTTGCTCTTTGTCCAAAAGTGTTTGAAGCTGCATTACTCTGCCGTGGGCGTCTTGCAACTGCCTGGCAGCATCCCGTACTTCGTCTTCAAGAACTGCCACCCGATGTTGTGCAGCCGTATATTGTCGGTTAAGCTCATCAAAACGCTGCTGGACACTCTGTAACATCTGACGACGTGCTTCATCACACTGACGCATGAGCAGCACATATACAACAATGCCAAAAAGCAGTCCCCCGCCAAGCAGACCCAAAAGCAGTGATATCGGCTCGATTGCCATCATCAATGTCTACACCGCCTTACTTTTTTTAAGGAAGATTATAACCTTATTAAAAAAATGTATCCAATTTTTGACGAAATGTTGACATTTTTACTAAAAATACTGCTATAATATGTTTTTTATTGTAGATTACAGGAGAATTTTAATGAAGAATATGACAATTCGAGGTAAATTGAGGTTTCTTAGCATCGTAGTGTTAAGTGTGGTTTTTGTCTTTGCTGCAAAAATATCCTATGATGCCTGGTACACCTATAAGAATGTCACCGAAGCAAAATCAATTGTAGCACTCTCCATTAAAATGAGTAATGTTTTGCATGAGCTGCAAAAAGAACGTGGTGCCAGTGCCGGTTTTGTCGGCTCCAACGGAGCCAAGTTTGCCGACATTCTTCCACAGCAATACAAAGAGACCGATGCAAAGATCCAAGAGCTCATCGCCTTTTGCAATCAATCTCCAAGCCGCTATGTTACGACGTTCCGACATACCATCAATCTCGATGCCGTCGCACCCATACGCCAGAAGG
>QNZR01000109.1 GCA_003978475.1 Sulfurimonas sp. | reverse complement strand
CATAGGATTTGATAAGCGAATGAATACACGTTACGTTGTGATGAGTTTTGTATTTTCGACATTGAGAGTGATGGGCTTGGTATTGCTTGCTGCCGTCGTCTTGCATGCTAAAGATGAGCGTATTGCCAAAGAACTTACCTCGCCTATGGCGGAAATTCCTTTAAAAAAGACGTTGGGTGAACAACTATTTAATGAAGCGATAAACTCCGGTGACTACCGTTATGTCGGCAATACCAAATGCCGTTTGTGTCATCGAAAGTTTTTTTTGGGACGCAAAAAAGATCCTCATGATTTTGCTATGAATAATCTTCTTGCCTCCGGACATGAAGAGAATCCACGTTGTCTGCTATGCCATTCAACCGGCTTTGGCGTGGAGACGGGATTTGTCAGCATCGAGAGCACCCCGCGTCTTTCCAATGTTCAGTGTGAAGGGTGCCACGGTCCGGGAAATGTCCATATTAAGTTGATTAAACAGAAAAAAAAGGCGGGCGGCTTTCTGGTGGGAACCGACAGACCCAAACGTCTTAAGCGCATGTGTCAAAGCTGTCATACCAAGCGATGGGATCGCGCCTATCATGATCTGGACAAAGCCTACGAGAAATATCGTAACGCCGATCCCAATTCAAAACGACGCTACGGAAAGTAAGCAACATGTTTAGCGTAGTGTTAACGGTGGAAAGTAACTGTGCAGCAGTGAGGCACTTTCAGCTGCAAACTGCTTGAGAAACTTATCGAATTTATCTTCCTGATTCCATCGGGCTTCGCTGACGCGACTAAGCTCCTTTACCCGTAATTTAGCATCATGCATGACACCCAGCGTATCAACAAGTCCGATCTCTTTTGCCTGCGCCGCAGTAAAAATATGGGCATTGGCAAAAAAGTCTTTATCGCTGATATTGAGATCGCGTCCGGTGGCAACATCGGCGACAAAGAGGTCATAGGTACCCTGAATAACTTTATTGAGCTCGTTTTTCTCATAGCTGGTCCATTCGCGATCCGGGGTACCGACCTGCTTGTATTTTCCCGCTTTGACGACTTGGCTTTTAATACCGATTTTATGCATTAACTCACTCAGATCAGCACCTTGCATAATGACACCGATAGACCCGACCATAGCACCGGGGTTGGCAATAATTTCATTGGCATACACCGAGGCATAGTAACCGCCGCTGGCGAGCATGCCCTGTGCATAGACAACCACCGGTTTAAGAGTACTGAGACGTTTAATGGCATAAGAAACTTCAATAGAGGGTGCCACTGCACCCCCGGGAGAGTCTACAATAAACAGTACGCCCTTAATGTGTTTGTTGTTGGCGGCACTGTCAATCTCTTTGACGACTTCGGCTACTTCCATAATCGGTCCGATTAAGAGATCTGCTGTAGATTATTGGGGATGAAGGACTCTTCACTAGTAGGCATAAAAATTAGAAAGAGCAACAGTAAAAAGAGCATGGCTTTGAAGTGATTTTGAATAAACTGCAATGTCGCTTTAACGGGAGCGAATATTTTTTTGAGTATTTCCATCTATTTAACCTTTGTTCCATGAATAAAAATGGCGTTGACATTATAGCGTTGTAATATAAGATGCAATGCAATCTGTTCGCTGGGTGCCTCGTCAAGTTGTAACAGCAACATATCGGCATCTTTTCCCAAAGCAATAGCACCGCTATTGAGATGCAGGGCTTTTGCCGCATTGATAGTAACACTTTCAAGCAGGCGATTGGCAAGTGGCAGCAGCGCCGCATCTGCATGCAGAAACAGTGCGGCTTTCATCTCTTCAAAGAGGTTGAGCGTGTAGTTGGAGCTTAGACCGTCTGTTGCCGTAATCCAGTCAACCCGGTGCGCTTCCAATGCATTTAAATCGAGGGTACCGCCGCCTAAAAGACGGTTGGAGACAGGGCAGTGAATAACAGTATGGTGATCTTTGGAAAGTTGTTCAAGCTCGCAGGCATCCGCATGAACAACATGGGTCATCAATGCAGGGGTATTGCGAAAGAGCTCTAGAAATTCGTTGGCACTGCATAGGGCATGAGACTGTTGTAATAAGGTTTGAAAAAAAGCTTTGAAAGCACCTTCAGAGGAGTCGAGCCACGTCCGTTCACTGTGACTCTCCATAAAATGTGCACTCAGGCGAAGGGACTCATTGCGCGCCAGTTGCAGTGCCTTTTTAATGAGAATGGGATGTACGGAGTAGGGAGAATGAATGGCAACGGCAGGGTAGAATCCTTGACGCGCCACTACTTTTGATGCATCCAGACGGGCGAGAAAATCATTAAAAAGGGCATCGGCCATATTGGCCTGTGAGCCAATAAGTTCATTAAAAAAAACAACGTTTTGAGGGGCATTGGCAGCCACTTCCAAATCGAGTCCATGAGAACTGACGGCACCAAAGGTGGTAATGCCCGAATCGAGCATCATCGCGACAGCCTGCTGCATGCATGCCGTGTCGCAACTGTCCATTAAATCGTCACGATGCTCAATGACGCTGTGCAGCCACGGTACAAAATCTCCGTAGTGCAGCGATGTTTTATTGGCACTGAACTCCAGATGGACGTGGGCATTGATCAGACCGGGCATAAGAAGGGAGTTTGTCTCACAGGAGATCTGCTCTGCCTGAGGAAACTGTCGGCGCAGATTTTCCAGAGTGTCAATGGCTTTTATGTGTTGATCAAAGGCGACACTCAGTCCTTTTTTAAGTTCAGTCGGTGTTAAAATATATTCCGGAGTGATTATTTTCAAATATCTTGCCTGTTTTGTATCGAATTTAAAATAAATTATGCTTTACATTGTATAATAATTACTTTAAAAGTTTACAAAACAAACTATACAAAGGTAAAGAATGAAAATAGCAGTCGTTCAGGGACCAAACTTAAACATGCTCGGCGTTCGGGAGCAGCAGATTTACGGTCCAATGAAGTTAGAGCAGATTCACGCACAGATGAAAGAATTTGCAACACAAAATGGCATGGAGATTGAATTTTTTCAAAGTAATCTGGAGGGTGAAATTGTCGATCGTATTCAAGAATGTTACGGCGAAGCGGACGGTATTATTATTAATGCGGCAGCCTATACACATACTTCTATTGCCATTCGAGACGCGATTGCTGCGGTCAATGTTCCGACGGTAGAAGTGCACATTAGTAATATTCATCGTCGTGAAGAGTTTCGTCAAACCAATATGATAGCACCGGTTTGTGCCTCTTCCATTGTCGGGTTTGGTCCGTTTGGGTATCATCTTGCCATGATTGGAATGACACAAATTTTAAATGAAGTCAAAGCAGCAAAAGAGATGCAGGCGCAACAGCAAGTTGAAGCTCAGGCGTAAGCATGGCATTAAAGCGTGCTATGAACGCCGAACTGACACGCTATGTTAGCAGAAACTTTCCCAGGCGATTTCGTCCCAAAACAAGGCATCGGCACCGTGTTGTTTTGGGTATTGGGGGAAATATCGGCGATGTTGAACGTCGGTTTGAGCATCTGCTGGTATGGCTACAACGCGACCGCAGAGTGGTAGTATTACAAACGGCTCCGATGTTACAAAACCCTCCTTTTGGCTTTACGGCTCAGGAGGATTTTTTAAATTCGGTTTTGGAGGTTTCCACGTCTATGTCACCGCAGCGGTTGTTACGTTATATTTTACATGTAGAACGGAAGTTTGGCAGACGTCGAACCTTTGCCAACGCCCCGCGTACGCTTGATATTGACATGATTTTTTTTGATGATCGTGTCATCCGGAGCGAGCATTTAGTCCTGCCGCATCCGCATTGGCATGAACGGGACAGTGTATGTATTCCACTGAGTTACCTAGGAAGGAACCGATGAAAATTTTAACTTTTAGCGGAGCAACGCCGGCAGAAGCCTTGCGGCGTGCACAAGAAGATGTCGGTGAAGAGGCAATGCTTATTGAGACGCGCGAGCTTCAAAAAAAGTCTCTGGGGAAAAGTGCTCTGTATGAGATTGTAGTCGGTATTGAAGAGCATCTGTACAAACCGAAAAAACGACAGCACAAAAAAAATTTTGGGACGGAATCACTTAAAGAGAAGAGCAATGAAGTGCTCTTTAATATCTCTGAGGCCGCCAAACAGATTTCACAAATTTCCGGATCAAGACTTCTCCGCCGATTGGCAGCAGAAGTTTGTTTTGCACTCCCATTCTCCTTGACTCTCCGGCAGCCAAAATGACGGCGGAAATCATTGGAAACAAGTACTAAAAATGCGCCGGCAGTTTTTCATTTCAGCTCTACTTTTTTGCCGAATTTTTTTTTGAGTTCAGACAAAATGACTGAACCAACAAGCGAGGCGGCTTTAACCGGTTCTGCTTCGGCTGCAATAAATTCAGCATCTGTTTCTACATTTTCCCGTGCAAGCAAGTTAGAAAAGTTTTGAATGAACTGATCAAATAGTTTGTTATTGACTGCTTCAATCATACGGGCACCAAACTGAGCGATACGGCCAGTGATGGAAACAGACATAATACACGTGACTTCTGTGCCTGTTTCAAGAGCTTTGAGACTTAGTGACATATTCATTGTTGCACCACCTTTTCCGCTGATGTCTGCTCCCGTGCCCTCCATTGCCATCTCGTACTTGGAACTGTCGCGCTGAGTGAACTCGATTTTACCATTAAACTTTGCAG
>QNZR01000072.1 GCA_003978475.1 Sulfurimonas sp. | reverse complement strand
AGTCCTAAAAACTCTTTGGGATCTTTATACCCAATAATAGTTTTTTCTTTCATCACTGTACCGTTTTCATCAAAAAAGAGCATGGCCGGCGGACCAAAAATATTATAAGCCTTCATTAATGCTTTCTCCTGATCGCCGTTATTGGTTACATCGGCCTGAATCAGCACCAATTCACCCATTTTTTGCACCACATGAGGATCTTTAAAAGTGACATGCTCCAACTCTTTACACGAGGTACACCAGTCTGCATAAAAATCGACCATTATTCGCTTTCCTTTAGCCTTGGCAATTTCCGCTTCCAACTCCTGAAGCGAACGGACTTTCGTAAAAGTCACTTCCGTAGCAGCCTGCTGTGACGTCGAAACGCTCCCACCGGTTTTATGAACATACTCAAGAGGATTCAGCGGATTGGCGGCACCCGTCAATGCTCCGTAGATTAATGCCATGCCATACAGCAGCATCACCAGACCCAGACCTTTAAACAACGCAGTAAATCCGCGTGTTCCCTCTTTTAAAGGTTCGAGCACTCCCATATAGACCGCCGAGACAATCAGCAATACCGCCCACAGCAGCATACTCAACACATCGGGAATAATACGGCTTAACATCCAAATGGCAATACCGAGCATCATCACACCAAAAACTTTGGTCACTGTAGTCATCCAGCCACCCGGTCGCGGCATAAATTTACCCGCACCCGTACCAATAATAAGCAGCGGCACCCCCATACCCAGACTCATGACAAACAGTGCCGCACCGCCAAGCATCGCATCGCCGGTCTGTCCAATATAGATGAGTGCTCCAGCTAGTGGCGGAGCAATGCACGGACCGACAATAAGTGCACTTAAAAAACCCATAATAGCCACACCGACAACACCGCCCTTTTCACCGGCTTTACCGGAATATTTCGAAATGCGTGTCTGCCATGAATGCGGAATGCCAATTTCGAAAAATCCGAACATGGAGATGGCTAAAGTGACAAAGACGAGCGCAAACAGTGTCAGGACAACCGGGTTTTGCAGTGCTGCTTGAATATTACTGCCAAACACCCCTGCCAAAATACCCGCCACGGTATAAGCCATTGCCATTGCCAAAACATAAATCAGAGAAAGAAAAAAACCACGTCTGGCACTCATATGCTTGCCCTGCGAGACAATAATCGAAGAGAGAATCGGTATCATCGGAAACACGCAGGGTGTCAATGCCAAAAAAAGCCCAAACCCGAAAAATGCCGCCAATACAGTCCAAAGTGTTCCGCTATTGAGTATCTGTGCTATTTCATCACTCTCAGAGAGCGCCCCGTTGGTACTTTGCGGTGCGGCAGCGCCTTGAAGCATTGCAGGCGTCACGGTCAGCGTAAATTCCTTTTCCATCGGGTTATAACACAACCCCTGCTCCGAACACCCCTGATACTCCAAAAGTACGTGCACCTCTTTAGCCGCACTGCCGCTAAAAGTCAATTCAAAAACCGGTGACTCTACATAAACCATATCCTCACCATGGCGTACTGCCGTCGTTGGCTTTTTTACATGTAAATCTATGCCGTCATCGGGATCAACATCACGAATATGGGTACGGTCTTCATACAGATAAATATCTTTTCCCAGGTTAACACGTAACTCATAGGTGGTATTGTTAAGTTTTTTTATTTCGGGTTTAAACGCCTCATCGGGCATTAAAAAGCTTGGCATTGCCGCCATTAGTGTATATGTTAAAGCAACAAACAGTAAAACTACTTTCACGCTATATCCTACTTTCCATTTTAGAATAAAATATTATCCTAAAAAAATTAATTTAAATCTACGTTGATGCTACCGTAATATTATGAAGTATTACTGAAGTTCTCAGACTTCTCTTGTCATTTTTATGGTACAATTAACACAAATCATAACTTTTTAACACTTAAACTATTTAAAAAAGGATCCTTGCGTGTTGCGTTTACACCCTCTCATTTTAGTGCTGTTGTTCTCGTTTGCCGTCCATACCCATCTACTGGGTGCCACTCTTGTTGCAGAATATCGGCTCGATGCCTGCCTTTGGAATGGCAGTGCAGGTGAAGTTCACGATGCAATCCTGGGTGACAACAACGGTACCCGCACCGGAACAGATGTTATCACCACGACATATAGACAAAAAGTGTGTCGCAGTGCCCTGTTTAACGGTGATGGTATTGACATTGACAATCTCGATGTCAACACCACAACCGGAGCCAAAAACTCGGTGACATTCTGGATGTACTGGGACGGTACCAGCGGGGTCATGCCTTTTGGATGGTATGCACATGATCTGTGGTTTACGGGGAATGCCTTTGGATTTAACAGTTTTAACAGTGATGTGTACGGTATCAGCTCCGGTGGACTTGCCAGCGGCTGGCACCATGTTGCCGCCATTTTTACCAATGGTGATATTCACGCTAACACTCTGTATATTGACGGTATCGAGCAAAATCTGACTCAAATTTACGGTACTCCCAGCAACGCGCGCAGTGTCGCTAATAGCAGTGCACGCATTGGCGGATGTCGCGTTAATGAAAAGTACCGTTTTCGAGGGTATCTGGATGAAGTGCGTATTTATAACGGTGAGATTAATGCTTCAGCCGTCGCGACCATTATGCATGCTGCCCACCCGTGTCAATGCCTTGAACCTCTGGGAAGCTGGCGTCTGGATGAATGCCTGTGGGACGGCACTGCCGGTGAAGTCCAGGACAGCAGTGGCAACGCTTACCACGGTACCGCGCAACTTGGCGCCACCACACAAAGTGCCGCCGATGCCGGCGGAGGTCAATGTCGCACCGGAGTGCTCTCCAATCAATATATTGCGGTACCGACATTTCCACACCTTACCCAATCACGCAGTATCACTGCCTGGTTTAAAACCACCGACATCTCAAAAGAAGGACAGCGTATTTTTGCCGATGATGAATATAACAATGCCGGCTCATATGCCCTCAGTGTCGGTGACCCGGGTGCAGGTCAGGTTCGTTTCTACATTAGGGGGCTCAGCGTCGTCTCGCTCGACAGTGCTGCTGTGATTCAAAACAACCAATGGTATTTTGCCGCAGCGACGTTTGATGCTGCGACCATGAAGAAACGCTTGCGTATTTTTGACAGTAGCGGCACCCTCTTAAGTGATGTACACGCTACCGTGACGGGAACGCTCTTTGCCCAAAGCGGCACGCCTTCTCTTGGCGGAGAAACACATAACGGTGAAACAGCTAACCGCTTTGAGGGCAATATTGATGAAGTCAAGGTTTATGACGGCGTACTCGATAGCACTCAGATTCACGCGATGATGCAGATATCGCATCCATGCGGATGCGCTACCAATATTGCCGCCTATGCCTTAGACTCATGTCTGTGGGATGGCAGTATCGGTGAAATCAAAGATGCCGTACTTGGCGACAATAACGGCACGCGAACCGGAGAGAATGTCGTCACTACCGCTACTGAAGCACATCTGTGTCGCAGTGCCCTGTTTTACGGTGATGTCATTGACATTGACAATCTCGATGTCGATACCGGCCTACGCGCCAAAAACTCCGTTGCTTTTTGGATGTACTGGGACGGTACCAGCGGGGTCATGCCCTTTGGATGGTATGCACACGATCTGTGGTTCACACGGGGGGCTTTTGGATTTAACAGTTTTCGCAGTGATATTTATGGCATTAGCTCCAGTGGACTTGCCAACGGCTGGCACCATGTTGCCGCCATTTTTACCAATAATGATATGCATGACAACACCTTGTATATTGACGGTGTCGAGCAAAATCTGACTCAAATTTACAGTGCTCCCTATAACGCCCGCAGTGTCGCCAGCAGCAGTGCGCGCATTGGCGGATGTCGTGTCAGCGAAGGGTACCGTTTTCGAGGGTATCTGGATGAATTCTATATTTTTAAAGGGGCTCTGAAATCGGTCGAAGTACGCAAACTGATGATGGCTACGCATCCCTGCCAATCCTGTGGTCTGGTACATCCCAATGCTCACTTTGATGTTTGGGATACCTTTCGTTCCATTCATGATCGCAATATCTCTACCAAACGTTCTGAAGCCCCGTTTTCACTGACACTAGCAGCACTCAATGAGACCAATGATGACTTTCAGGAATTTAACGGAACCGTCTGTACACAAATTGTTGATTCCGATCATGCCGATGCCGCCCGAAGCAGTTGGATCAAATCTCTTTTTAGCGATACCAACACCACTCTTATTGCCACAAGCAGTGCTCATGCCGTTAAAAACAGCCGTGTTCACATTATGTGGAAACGTAATGTTGATGAAGCCTGCCCGCTTGTCGGCGAAGATAATGCAACCGATTCAAGTGACAATTTTGCCATCCGCCCCGAACGCTTTAACCTGAGAGCTTCTGCCGCACCCTACTATGCGTCAGAGCCGTTTACGCTACAGGCTACGGCACAAACACCTGATGGTACCAATACTCTTGACTATAATGAGACCCAGGGAGGCTCTTTTGCTATTGATGCCAATGAGACACGAACAGACTGTATCACCCCAGGCGAAAGCTTCACCATTGCCGGCAGCACTTTTAGTAACGGTCAAACCACGGATATCAATGCCAGTTTTAATGGCTTGGCGTCGTATCTGAATGTCAAAATTCATGAAATTAACGGCAGTGAGTT
>QNZR01000185.1 GCA_003978475.1 Sulfurimonas sp. | reverse complement strand
GATGATGTAGAGGTCGATATGATCGATCCAATGATGGGCGGTGTACCGTTGATCCTTGAGCATCAGGAGTGTAATGAGCTGGATGAGGATGCTTTGGTAGAAGCCATCGCCATGGCAGGAAAAGCCATTGAAGAAGCGAGTGCAGAGTATGAAAAAACTTTTGAACCGCTTGTAAGACCGGTATTGGCACTTGAACTTGCAGAAGAGAAGGTCGATGAAACACTCTACAGCTATATCGAGAACAATTATGCCGATGCTGTGGAAAAAGCCATTTCACACATGGCGAAAAGCGAACGTTCGACTGAATTGAAAAAGATCAGAACAACGATCCTCGAAGCATTGGAAGCTGAAGGAAAAGAGGCAGACAAAGAGTTGGTTTCCAAAGTCCTTGAACGCTATAAAAAAACAGTTGTGCGTTCGATGATACTTGAAAAAAATGTACGTGCAGATGGTAGAGCCATGGATGATAAAGCGCATTCAGTCAGAACGATAATCATGAGTAATGGAGAGAGATGTGTCTCGAATGTGAAACGTACGCCGCAGCCGGTAACTAATAATGAAAAAGGGAGCCCCCCGATCATTTTTTGAAATGATAATATCATGAAAACGGCATTGAGCGCCTATACCGGTTCCTAGCGCTTTGGAAAATGCCTCTTTTGCCGCCCAAAAACCTGCTGCCGAACGAGGGTTTTTTACATGTAAAATTTCTTCGTCATGTAAAAAACGTTTCAAAGCTTTAGTTCCGAAACGTTCCATAAGATGTTCCATACGTGAAATTTGAATCAGATCAATACCTATCATAAAGCCCCCATGTAATGTAATCGTGCGATTATATACCAAAGCAGCACTTTATACAATACGAGATGTTTCATAAATCAACAGATAATCTGTAAATTTTAATAGAAATAGTTTTTTTTAATTATTATATTTTAGCTTATGCTACAATAGGCATTATCGAATAAGGTTAACAATAATGAATACGAGATTACTAAAAAATATCGATGCCGTTCCCGCACTCCCCGAGTCGGTTCAGGCTGTAGAACGGGTGTATCATGACAAAGACAGCAGCTTTGAGGATTTGCAGAGAGTTATCGAGAAAGATCCGCTCTTAACAGCAGATATTTTACGTGCTGCCAATGCTCCGCTGTATGGATTAAAACGTCAGGTAACCAATGTGCAGCAAGCCGTTTCGCTGTTAGGGCGTGACGTGATTCGCTCCTTTGCACTCAACAGTGCCGTTGATGCCAGTTTTACCATCAACCTCTCTCCATATCATATTAACAAAGAGCAGTTTTCATTAGCTTGTGAACGTCAGCTGGGTTTGACCATTGCCTGGCTGATCCGTCGTGACCCCAAGCGTTTGGCTTATTTGGCACCGGCAGCTTTTTTGGTCAATCTGGGTCGCGTGATTATTAGTAAAACATTGCTGGAGGAGGGCAATGAGAGTAAAATACAAGAGGCATTGGATGCAGGCAAAACGCTTGCTCAGGCTGAAAAGTATGCCTGCGGTGCACAGGTGACGGACGTTACGGCAACGCTGTTTAACCATTGGCATTTCGAACCGGAAATGATTCATCTCATTCGTTACAGTGATGATCCTGATGGTACATACGGGGAGGAACGTGCCATGGCGGCAGAACTGTATGCCATTCGCGAAACGGTACTGCCCGATGGGTCTATGACGGCAGAGTCCATTACCAGAGCTAAAGAGATTATTGAAGAATTTGAGCTTGATCTTCCAAGCTATGAGCGTGCCTTGGAACATGTGTTGGAGGCATAGAAAATATTCTATGCACTCAGCCACGCCACAGCATCATCATAATCATCAAAATACCGGATTTCACCTGAGAGGAACCACGAACTTATTTTGGTTCCGATCTCCAGCCACTCCTTTTTACCGTAAATAGCGATTTTTTCAAACTCATTGTTGTATTTAAGTCCTAGCTTAAAATCGTCCCATGCCGCCTGCATTTCCCAGCCTTCAAATTCACTTGCATCAATCAGAACTTTGACTTTGGGGTCTTTGACTCCTTCCAGCGCAGCATCAATAATGGGCGTTATGAGTTCGTAATCCTCATGTGTCAGCGTTCCCACTGCTTTAAAAGAGAGAAAAAACTCATTGCCGAATTCTTTCATACCTACGGTTAGTCTATGTACTTGGGTACCCATACTCACTCCTTGTAGGATTATTGGTTATATCAACAGTATATCATATCAATATGAAAAGATAATAATGACATCGTTATGTGCCTGTTTTAATGTCAGTTGGGTTTGGTTGGGTATCAATTGTCTTTTTTACCGTACCCTTGCGCCACTTTGACATAATATAAAAGGATGATAACATGACTAAAGAGACCAAAGCACTGGTAAAAGCAACGGCACCGCTTATAAAAAAGCACGGTGAGGCCATTACACAGACGATGTACCCGATTTTATTTGAGCGCTATCCGGATGCTAAAATACTGTTTAAAAATGCCAGTGACAACCAGCATAAAAAATTGGCGGCATCTATTTATGCGTATGCTGCCAATATTGATAAACTTGAGGCACTGAGCAAAGCTATTGAGACCATAGCTGCAGCACATGTCAAAACAGCGATTAAACCCGAACATTACCCTTGGGTAAGAGATGCACTACTGAGTGCCATTAAAGAAGTATTGGGCAATGAGGCGACTCCTGAGGTTATCGGTGCCTGGGGTGAAGCGTATGATTTTCTTGCCAATGTACTTATAGAGCGTGAAAAAGAGCTGTATCAAAACAGCTAGTATTCCGTTATGGCGAATTCCAGTACGGCAATAGGCTTATTGGCGGAGAGTGTTACAAGGGTAGGGTAGACGTCATCAAGAATCTCCTGAAATTCCTGATAGGGCTCTTTGGTCTCTAATGCCCCGTAGATACTCACACCCAGCCAGTCAATATAGTCATCTCCGGGGTAGTAGTTTTCCATACTGTTCCAGGCACTTTGAGGGTAGCTGTAGGCATTGATATGAAAAAACCAGGTCACGTTGTTTGCTCCGACTTCTTTGAAAATATCAATAATATGTCTGTAGGCATTTTGAAAGGTGCTGCCACCGTTTTCTTTGCCGTTATACCGCGCATTCCAGCTAAACCACTCACCATTCATTTCGGTACCAAACTCAATAAGCAGCGGTGATCCAAACACTTTGGCATCACGTGCCCACTGGGTGAGGTTGGCATCGAAATCACCGTTAATAATATGGCTGAGCGTAAAGGTTGATTCGTGAACATACTCTTCAAATTGACTGCGTGGCATCATCCTGATAAAAGGAAGTTTTCCGGCATTTCTAATGCGTGATGCCGCCTCGCTTGGAAAACGGATACCATGCATCCAGTTGTCAGAAAAGTATGCCCAGACAATCTCTTTTTGTGCCAGTGTTTCAAAGTCGGATATGGCACGTGAGGTCACATTGTCCTCTTCCCCTCCAAAGTCGGGAAAAGCTGCATGATACATACCCTCATCTGCTGCAACCAGTTTGTTTTGTTCAAACTGCGGGGTAGTGACAAAAAGAGGGTTGCTGACACCTGCTTGATACGCTAAAACTGCTGCTGGCGAACTGTCAAGTCTGAGTAATGAATAGGTACCGTCTTCGTTTTCCCAATTTTCATGCCACCAGCTAATCGCTTTGATTTGGGGATACCCGGACGAGGTGAGTGTTTCAAAAGCCTTGGCGATCCATTGGGGTTTTAGGGTGTTTTTGTCGGTATCAGCATTGCTTGTCATGTCCGTACCACAGGATGTCATGAGCCACAGCGCTAACAGCACGAGGAGGAACTTCATATCAGCTTTTCTTTTAAATCGGCAATAATCTCTTTTTGACGTCGGTAGATGTACTTGCCAAGTTCAGATTCTTGTGAAGGAGTGAGTTCCAGTCGGAAATGGTATTTATAGCCCTCTTCAAACGTAGAGACATGAATAAGTTCGGCTTCTATATGCAATATGCTGCCACAGAGTGTGTCGGGAACTTTAACGTTGACCTGCTCGTAGAGTTCAAGTTTAAGATCTCGCGGGCAGACCATGGAGATACCCCCAAGCGAAATGTCAAAAAGCGAGACAGAGAAATTGTTGATGAGTACGGTAGTTTTGCTTTGGGGTGCAACCCGTACGGTTTGACGCTTATGAATTCCCGAGGTCAGAGAGTCAAACTGTGAGAGCTCCAGAAGATCGTGTCCTTTAATGACTCGTGGCGTGACCTTGGCAAAAAGATCATACCCAAATGCCGATTCGCACAAAATGTAGATGCCGCCCTGATATGTTGCAGCAATATCTTGAAGGGCGTGGGCTTTGATCAGAACCTTGTTGGCGGTGGTATGAACAATGGTTGCGGAAAATTCAACGGGAATGCCGTGATAGGTGTTTAGCACCCGGATTTTTTGCGATGTTTTGCGAAGTTTCTCTAAAAACGTAATGGCAACATCATCGGGAATAACATCATTGGTCTTTTCTGCGGTATTGGTAGTGAGGGTCATGTCATGACATTCGTGAATAAAAGTCTCAATGGCTGCAATAATGAGGTTGAGGTGCTTCCAGTCATTGCTGTGACTGATGAGTGTATGGGTATAGTCACTCAAAAATCTAAAAAAAAGATCCGAGAGAAAATAGTCCAGCGTGACACCATCTTTTTTGTAGCGATGCATCAGAT
>QNZR01000226.1 GCA_003978475.1 Sulfurimonas sp. | reverse complement strand
AAGGTGTCATAGAGGATATGATTGAAACATTTGCCAATACGCAGTTCGAAGGCGGCAGGCACGCCACAAGAGTATCCAAAATCGAAGCCTGCTCCATGGGTGCAGATTTAGGATAGTCGGACCAATATACAGGGTTACTCCACACAGTAGTGCCGAAATCAAGAAGTCTGCCCGGCGACCTATCCTCAAATTTAAACTTAAACGGCGAGTTTAGAATGGAGTCAATAGCATCATCCATTACGCCGCCATAGTTAATATGAACATCATAATACTGTTTGGTTGAAATGGTACTGCTGTTACAGACTTTTTTCGTTAGAGTCTGCGGGCTCAGTGCCGTACTACAGCCGCTAAAGGTGCCTAGTACCGCTGCACTAAGTGATAGATAAATCCAAAATTGTTTCATGACCATCTCCTTAGTTGACGCAACCGGGTTTATGGCAACATTCGCTTGGTGCTTTACAGTCGTCTTCGACGATTTTAACAAAAAACGGCGGTTCAACCGGTGCTTTTTTGGCGGCAGGTTTTTGGCACCCGTTCATTTCGCAGCATCCTAGGTAGCTACAGTTGTCTTTGTTGGTCATGGTCAGCAATTCACTGTTGGCAAGCTGTATGTTTGATGAGGACTGTACGGTGTTGCTGTGGTCAAGCAGTCGGGTATTGACCGCCACGCCTTTGTTGTATTTTCCGTAAGTTCCGACAAGAACCAGGGCGCTGGCATATTTTTTAATTTCGCTGGCATTTCTTTTGAGGTAGAATTCACCGTGCTGTTTTTGTATAATAATATTTTCTCCGCGGTAGTCAATGACATTATAGCCGCGTTTGCTGATCTCGCTGAGGAGGGTTTCACTGAAGAGGCGACCAAAATCGGAAGTTTCCTGAAATTTGTGAACATTAACCAGAGAGGTCAATACAATCGGTGTGGACCGGTTCTCTTTGAGAACCTCACAGGTCAATAACTCGTCGGCGGTTTTAGCGGCGGCGGCATAAAGATCGGTTTTTTTTCCGGCAGAAGCGACATTGTAGACCGGCTGCGGGCAGGTGCACCCCGTTAGGCCAATGGTGCCCAGAGCGACGAGCACAGATAAAAATAGTTTCATTAAAAATCCTTAGAATGTGAAGATAATTTGCTTATTGTATGTTTGTTTTTATTAAAAACCACTGAAACTACCCTTTTAAAACGATTTTTGAGCGATTTTATGGTTGTTTTGTTTATAATGTTACGATGCGAACAGATAATAAAAAGTTTTATAACGCCTCGTTGCGAAAGTATGGAAAAACCGCGCGGGGACTTCATTGGAATTCCCGGGACGCGCAGTACCTACGATTTGAACAGTTGATGCAGCTGTTGCCCTATGGAGCATTATACCATGGTTGATGCCGGTTGCGGCTTTGGCGATTTGTATGGCTATTTACAAAAACAGGGGCGTCAGCCATTGCGATATACGGGGCTTGATTGTATGAATATTATGGTTGAAGAAGCACGAAAACGAACCTTATGTGACATCTTTCACTGCAATATATTGCGCGATCCTCTTATAGAAGCCGATTTTTACTGCTGTAGCGGCGCAATGAATATTTTAGACCCTTTTGAGACACAGTTGTTTATTCGACGCTGTTATGATGCGGCTCGTTGCGGATTTATTTTCAATATTTTATGGGGAGAACGAGACGATCTGCTCTATAACTATATGCAGATTGACGCCATACAATCCATTGCCGAAGCTTTGAATGCTACATGTAAAATTATTACCGGCTATTTGGAACGAGATATGAGTGTCGCCCTGTACAAACCGGAGGGAGCGGAGTAATGTGTGCCATTTTCGGAATTCTTGGAACCTATAACTCCCTGCAGGCCAAACGTGCTCTGGCCACCATGACGCATCGTGGTCCCGATTTTTGCGGTATTGTTGAAGAGGCACGGCTCTTTTTTGCTCATCATCGTCTCAGTATTGTCGATACCCGTGCCAAAGCCCACCAACCATTACGCCATCAGCAGGTGCTCATAAGTTTTAATGGAGAAATTTACAACTACAAAGCACTAAAAGAGCAGCTTCATTACCGTTTTACAACCCACAGTGATGCCGAAGTGGTGTTGGCGGCGTACCTGCAATATGGTGTTGATTTTGTCCATTATTTACGCGGCATGTTTGCTATTGCCATTGTTGACGGGGACCGCCTCTACCTTTTTCGAGATCGTTTCGGCAAAAAGCCGCTGTATTATCATCACCGTGATAATACCTTGGTATTTGCCTCGGAAATCAAAGCTATTACGCCATTTTTAAAACGCATACGTATGAACCATGATGCGCTTTTGAGCTATTTGAGCTATTTGGCACCCACGCCGCCGCATACTTTTTATGAAGGGATTCACAAGCTCGAAGCGGGCTGTTACCTTCTTTATGAGCACGGCACCATACATACACACTCGTATTACGATCTTACAGCACAGAATCTCTCCGCCGGTCATCAAAGTACCGAGGCGCTGCTTCGTGAATCTATAGCATTGCGCTTACAGGCGGATGTACCGGTTGCCGGTTTGTTGTCCGGCGGTATTGACAGTGCAATGATTGCCGCCATCGCGCGCGAGCAAATACGTGATTTTTCCACATTTACTTTGGGCTATCGTGACTATGGTGCATATGATGAACGTGCCAATGCGGCTGAAACCGCTCGTTATTTAGGGGTGAACAACTGTTCTGTTGAAATGAATCAGGCTGATTTTATGGAAGTGCTTCCCAAAGTACTTGAGACGCTGGATGAGCCGCTGAATGACCCGGCTGCCGTGCCGCTGTTTTGGCTGTTTCAGGAGATTCAACGTCAGGGTTACAAGGTAGTGCTCAGCGGCGAGGGAAGCGATGAAATTTTTTTGGGGTACCGCCACTACCGGGAGTATGCCGAGATAGAATCTTTAGCCGGTCTGCACAACAAGAACTGGATACGGAAGTATTTTCGTTCCAACTTTTCAATGAATCGGGAATGGGAGTGGTATAAGCGGATCTTTTGCGAGCAGTTACTGTTTCGAACCTCAGGGGAACGTTTTAGTGACTTGCAGCAAAACATGCTGTTGCGACGCAATGTTAAAGACAACCATTCATATGACTATTTACAGCCCTTTAGAGAGCGATTTTTAGCGTCACAGTATGCTGATGACGCGACATTTTGGTACAGCTATATTGATCTGAAACTTTTTCAGGCGGAACACTTTTTGATGAAGTTGGACAAGGTCTCCATGGCACACTCTATTGAGGCGAGAACCCCGTTTTTAGACCATCATCTCGTAGAGAAGGTATTGGCATACGACGCATCGGAGCGCCTGAGATATCCTGAAATGAAGCGCTTGCTGAAAGAGCTGGCACGAGGGTATCTTCATAACACTACCATAGCACGAAAGAAAAAAGGGTTTTCCAATCCGTACATGGAATATTTAACGGCATCCGGGGGCATCAACCTCATCACTGAAGTGAATCAGCAGAGCGGACTGTTTCGAGACGATGTGTTACAAACGTATCTTCAAAAAGCCCGAAAAGGACGCTTCAAGCACCATGTGTGGGGTTTGTACGTTCTCTCATACTGGATGAAACGGCATCTACTCTAAGTGTTCCTGAGCCTCTTGTAACAGTACTTTCATAATGTCGTTCATGGTGAGCAGCCCGGTAAGCTCCCCGTTAACGGTCACCAAAAGACGGGTGATTTTATGATTGACCATCAATCGTGCGGCATATTTGATATCGAGTTCTTTAGAGACATGCACCATGGGTTTGGAAGCGATGTCGTAGACATTCAGCAGGTCGATGTCACCGTCATTGGCGAAGATGGCCTCCAAAATATTGGAGTAGGTCACAATGCCGTAGGCATCGTGAGCATGAGATTTGGTGACAATGACAGATTTGACGTTATGTCGGCTCATCGCCTGTAGCACATCGCGGACTTTTGCCATGGCAGAGATCGTAATGACATATTCTTTGGGTTTCATGGCATCTTTGACAAGGGTGGGTTTCATGATTAGAGCTCCTCTTTAACCTGTTCCTGGAATTTTTCGAGTTGATTTTGGGGAATGCCGGCAATGTGATCAAGCGGCATAGTCACGACCATACCGTGACCGGAATGTTCCAGATCCAGTTCACGATTGAGCGCCTTCATGACTTTCAAAGAGATTTTCTTCTCCAAAATAAACAGCAACACCGATTCGGCACGTTCATAAGTCAGTCCGAAAAAAGTTTTTTTCTCATTTAAACCGATGCCGCTGCCTTTCATAAGCGTTACGCCTCCGGCACCGTTCTTTTTGGCAATATCAATTGCTTTGTCTTCCAGGGTATCTGCCACAATGGCGATGACCATCGCAAATCTCATGTCTGCTCCTTTGGTTGAGATAGATGGGAAATAATACCGTAACCCAGTACGGTAATCATGGGAAAGAGTGAGGCAAAGGCGATGAGCCCGAAACCGTCAATAAGAGGGCTGCGTCCTTCAATATTGGTAGCCAGTCCCAGCCCCAGTGCGGCAACCAGCGGTACGGTAACCGTTGAGGTGGTGACGCCACCGGAATCATACGCAATAGGCACAATATATTTGGGAGCTAAAAATGTCAGAATAATGACAACGGCATAACCCGTAATAATGTAGTAGTGAATGGGGTCACCGCTAATGATGCGATAGGCTCCCAGCGCAATACCCAGAGCCACT
>QNZR01000042.1 GCA_003978475.1 Sulfurimonas sp. | reverse complement strand
CTCATTTTTACATAAACCCTTCAGCGGTAAAGATGCCGATGCCGCTTTGGGACGCGCCGGTATGACGGTCAACAAGAACACGGTTCCGGGTGAAACGCGAAGCCCTTTTGTCACCTCGGGAATTCGTGTCGGCTCACCGGCGCTCACCTCTCGCGGTATGGGAGAGAAAGAGTTTGAACTCATTGCCCATAAAATGGCCGATGTTTTGGACGATATAGACAATACCCAAGCCCAGGAAGCTATTAAACAAGAGCTTAAAGAGATGGCTTCAAAATTTATTATATATACCCAACCAACCTACTAACAGGAGCGGCGCATGAGTTTGGATCTAAAATTGATTAAAATGGTAACAGATCACTACTGGCTGAAACATGATACTGTTGTCGATAAAATCAGTTTTAAAGGTCGTACCTTTTTTAATAAATATGAACGGGTAGATAAAATGCTCACCACTGCCATTCAGATGCAGCATCGACGGGGCGATATGACCGTAGCACACTCTCTGATTAACAAACGTAATCAGGTTGAAAATATTGTGATTGACTATAACGGTAGAGATCCGGAGCGTTTTTATCATCGGACACAGCTGCTCTTGCGTGATGAAGGCTACTTGAATTTTACGGCATACAAGACCAAAACCGAAGGCCATTTACATGTCTATATTCATAAAGGTCATACCACACTGCAAGAAGCCATTCAATTGGGCAAAACCCTCTCCATGAAACTGGCTGCCAAACAGCCTAAGCAGTGGCGTATGTACCCAAATGACGAGCAGCCGTTGGCGTATCAGATTTTAAATATTCCTTATGATGTCTATGCCAAAGAACGGGGTGCTTCGTTTGCCAAACACATGTAATTTAATAAAGTATGAACAAAGGTGATACCCATGGAAGAAAAAACTGAGCTCAATGATATTATATTAAATCAGGGCAATCCCAATAACGGAAGCAAAAAAATACTTTTGGCTGTCGCATCGCTGGCAATTATTCTTATTGTTATTGTAGTGATCATGAATTCACTGCAATCCAATAGCATTGAAAATCTTCCAAAACCGATTCTTCCCAAAGAGCCTCAGACCGTTGCCAAGAAGATCATTGATGAAGATCCGCTCTTTCAACCGGTAGAAGTGGTTGAAGAGCGCTCCAGCGAAGAAGACATTCAGCAAATTGCCAAAAAACTCAAAGCGGAGTCACTCCAGAAAGAGAACGCACTCGCCAACGCCGTTGCAGCAGAAGAAGACGACGTCATTGTCGTTATCGAAAAGGCGAAACCTCAGCCAAAAATAGCTGCATCGACAACAAAAGCCACTCCAAAAGAGCCTCTCAAGCCGCTTGTCCGGAAAAAACCTGAAGTTCAGAAAAAACCCGTAGCACAACACAAAACAGCCGCTTCCAAACCCAAAATCGGCTACCAAAGCGGTGTTGCGCATGGAAAACATTATGTTCAGGTAGGCTCTTTTGCACAATATGCGCCCAACAAAGCCTTTCTGCGAAAAATTACCGGTAACGGCTACAGCTATACGTATTACAAAGTTGTCATTAAAGGTACACCCATCAATAAAGTCATTATTGGACCCTTTAACAGCAAAGCCGAAGCACGTAAAGCACTCTCTACCATTCGAAAGCGCATTGAAAAAGGTGCGTTTATTATAAAGGTGTAGCGTGCTTCGTTCACAGTACTTCATGCTCGATCAGTTTGCTCCAATTGCCGTCTACAGCAAACTTAAAGAGTATTTTAAAGAGGAAGTCACCTTTCTTTTTGAAAGTGCCGGCAACTCGGAAGGAAACTACAGTTTTATTATTATCGGCGCACGGGAACGTCTGGTATACCGTGACCATACCACCTACTATCATAACCCACAGGGTCGTATTGAATCTCTCGATATCTCCCCGTTTGCATTTTTAAAATCGTACTACAGTCAACTTGACACTGCTGAGTATCAGCGTCTTTCCAAAGCACTTGGCGTGGGCTATATTGACGGTTTTATCGGTTTTATCGGTTACGATATGGTACGCGTGTTTGAACCGGTTTTAGAGCCTTACATGAGCGGTTTGGACGATACCATGAACACACCCGATATGGATCTTGTCCTGCCTAAAATGATTGTCGCCTACTCCCATAAAGACCATAAAATTACACTCATCAGTCAGGTTGAGGCAATGATTTCTCAATTTGATACTCTTGAAGAGATGCTCAAATCCAGCTACAGCTATACGCCGCTTCAAGCACTCGAAGGTGATGATGCCGGCAGCTTCTCCTTCTCAAAAGAAGCATTTTTCGAGATGGTTCGCAAGTCTAAAGAGATGATACGCAGTGGTGATGTCTTTCAGATTTTGATGACCAATCGCTTCACTCGGCATGTCACGGTAGATCCTTTTAGTTTTTACCGTATTTTACGCACCAAAAACCCCTCGCCCTACATGTTTTTGATGGAGTATGAAGACTTTAGCATTGTCGGAAGCTCTCCGGAAGTAATGGTACGCCTCAACAACAATGAGCTTCTTCTGCGCCCCATCGCCGGAACACGCCAGCGTGGAGCAACCAAGCAGCGTGACGAAGCGTTGGAAGCAGAGCTTCTGGCTGACCCCAAAGAGCTTGCAGAGCATCTCATGCTCATTGATCTGGGTCGTAATGATGTCGGTCGTGTCGCTAAAGTCGGCACGGTTAACGTCAAAGATATGATGCATATTGAGCGCTACTCGCATGTGATGCATATTGTCAGCGACGTCGAAGCAACCCTCGCCGATGACAAAGATATGTTCGATCTCTTTGCCGCCACCTTTACTGCGGGCACCATGACCGGCGCTCCCAAAATACGTGCCATGGAGCTTATTGCCGAATTTGAAGGACTCAAGCGCGGTTTTTACAGCGGTGCCGTCGGCTACTTTGGTTTTGACGGCAATATGGACAGTGCCATTACCATCCGCACCTCTTTGGTCATGCCCGATAAAGTCATTTTACAAGCCGGTGCCGGTATTGTTGCCGATTCACTCGAAGAGATGGAGTATATCGAAGTCCACAATAAACTCGGAGCACTCATGAGCTCCCTTGATGATCTGAAGGCACTATGAAACTTTTTGCCATTTTCGGTGATCCGGTAGCACATTCCCGCTCGCCGCTAATGCATAACTGCGTCTTTACCCATTTGGGCGTTCATGCCTGTTACACCCGAATCCACCTTAAAGAGAGTGCGCAACTCAAAGCCACTTTTTTTGCGTTACAACTCAGCGGTGCCAATGTGACGGTTCCTCACAAAGAAGCCGCTTTTGAAGCATGTGACGAGGTGCGCGGTTTTGCCAAAAGTATCGGTGTCGTCAACACTCTCGTGAATGAAAACGGAAGACTCATCGGTTACAATACCGATGCCGATGGATTTATGTATGCCATGGCACCGTTTCAACCCATCAAAAGTGTTTTGGTTCTCGGTGCCGGCGGTACCGCAAAAGCTCTGGTCAACAAGTTTGTTGATGAAGGGATGCATGTCAGTGTTTTAAATCGCTCCAAAGGGCGACTGGACTATTTTACCTCGCTGGGGGTAGCCACCTATACCTGGGATACCATGCCTCAGCAGCAGTTTGACCTTATTGTCAACACCACATCAGCAGGTTTAAGTGGGCATGAGTACCCTGCCCCTGTAGCGCTTTTGGAGCCACTGATTGCGGTATGTCACTTTTGTGCCGATGCCATCTATGGCAAAGTCACCCCTTTTTTGCACCTGGCACAACAATACCGTAAAATATCCAAAGACGGTGCCGATATGCTGCTGGGGCAAGGCGTACTGGCGTGCGCACTCTTTTTAGATCATCAATTTGACAACAAACAGATTGAAACCCAAATGAAGAAAAGTTTTTTATTGTAACCATATCGCATCGCCAAATTTATATTTTAACCCTGTCTTTCAATGCTCGCGAAAGCGACAGCATATCAATATTTTCCAGGCTGACCCCGGTCGGTACCCCTTGAGCAATACGGCTAAAATTTACATGTAAATCTTCAAGCTTGTCTTCAATAAAAAGAATCACCGCATCATTGGCAATTGAGGGTGTCAATGCGAAAATCACCTCTTCAATACCGCTCTCTACCATACTGCGCAGATGCGTTACGTCGTGTTCATCCAGAGCATCTAAAACAAAATAACGCCCGTCAAAAAGCGCATGTTCTTCCATGGTTAAAATATCTTTGGCACTCTCCACAATACACAATACCTGTTGATTACGACCTTCGTCGCAACAGATGGCGCACAGCTCATCTTCACTCATGCCGCCGCAGGAGATGCATTTTTTAAGGCTTCCCAATGCATTTTCTATAGCGTGGGCTATTTTAATTGCCGTAAAGTTGTCATTCATAATCATATGGTACGCCAGACGTGTTGCCGACTTGGATCCAATGGTCGGCAGTGCTTCAAGCGCCTGCACCAGACGGTTGAATTTCTCTAAAGAATGTCGCATCTGTCTATGCTCTCTTAGCGTTCATGAGAATGCTCTTTGGGCAGAGCAATCCACATTTGCAACGGTGCATTCAAGGCACCGGCAATACGCTCGGCACGCTCACCGTACCCCATAAACATATCGGCACGTACTGCACCGCGAATGGCTCCGCCGGTATCTTGAGCAAAGACAAAACGGCTGACACGGTACGGTACGGAATCACTCTGCACAAAGAGCAGAGCACCCAGTGGAATGTAGCGTCGAT
>QNZR01000010.1 GCA_003978475.1 Sulfurimonas sp. | reverse complement strand
CATTTTGTGTTTACTGCATTCGTTGAGGTATTTTTGCATTTTCAGTCTCTTGGTATTCAACTCTACTCCTTTGGTTAACGCCTCTTGTTCGATGAGTCTGTTTTTGTCTCTTGAGAACACAACATCTATCTTTTGTTCACCTATTTTTCGCTTGAGTGAGACTAAAAAGTCTATCTTTTTTTCTATGAGAGTCTCTTTATCTACTGTGTCTATATACAAATCTATATCACCACCTTTGAGCGTATCATCAACGCGAGAGCCAAAAAGGTAAATCTTTCCACTTTCAAAAACCTCTTTAAAACTCTTTATAATCGCTTCTGTCTCAAAATATGTCAATCTCATCTCACTTCTCCCCACGTACAAACATCTGTTGCATCGCCAGTTTCTTCTATGTTGCTCTCTGCTGTTGTCATCTCTTGTCCATAGCTTATTCTCTAGTTGTATTTTACAGGTTTAATCTTTTTGGTGGCAATAACCATTGATTCTAGCCAATACATGACCGTTATGTCTTGTTTTCTTGAGATATTATATCTTGTTTTGCTTTTACCATTGGGGATTCCGCTTGACTCATCCCGGGTATATTTGTCCACCTTAATTTTTTGGTAGCATAAAAAAGGTATAATGACTCTAAAAAAAACCATAGACAGCAAGAAGCATATGAAAGAAATTATTAAACTGTTACGTCCGTACCAATACATTAAGAATGTCTTTGTTTTTGCACCGCTGCTGTTCTCTTTTTCGACCGATATCGTCCTGATTTTAAAAACTGTTCTAACCTTTATTCTCTTCTCAACCATTGCAAGCAGCATCTACATTTTTAATGATCTTATGGACATTAAAGAAGATCAGGAACACCCGAGCAAAAAGTTCCGACCACTGGCATTGGGCACAATTGACACACATCAAGCCCTGTGGCTAATTGCTTTTTTTGCCATACTTCCCCTTGCGGTTGCCCTCATGTTCAATATTACACTTTTTGCCATCTTGCTACTCTATTTTAGCTTAAACGTGCTCTATTCGGTGCAACTCAAACATTTCTCCATCATCGATATTTTCATGATTGCCATCGGCTTTGTTTTGCGCCTGTTTGCCGGTGCAGCCGTGGTTGAAGTGGAACTCTCCATGTGGATTATTATTATGACCTTTTTGCTCGCGCTCTTTTTAGCACTTGCCAAACGACGTGATGATGTTTTGCTCTCACTCAAAGGTAAAGAGACCCGAAAAAATATCGACGGTTACAATCTGGAGTTTGTCAATGCCGGTATGGTACTTATGGCAGGTGTCATTATGGTCAGCTACATTTTTTATACGGTCTCCGATGATGTTATTGCACGCCTGCACACTCCACATCTCTATCTGAGCGGATTTTTCGTTATTTTGGGCATTATGCGCTACATGCAGATCACCTTTGTAGAGGAGCGCAGCGGCAATCCGTCAAAAATCGTGCTCAGCGATCCTTTTTTACAAGTCACTATTGTATTGTGGCTTCTTTGCTTTTATATCATTGTCAAATTTTAGATGCTGGCACTTCGTTATAGCATATTTGCCCTGCTTGCCACACTGACAAACCTGTTGGTGCAATATGTGAGTTTTTGGTTCTATGATGGTGTGAAATCACTCTATGTTGCCATGTTTGCAGGTACTCTTGCCGGATTAGTGCTAAAATATGTACTGGATAAAAAATATATCTTCTTTCATACGCCAAAAAGTAAAAAAGATGACAGTAAAAAATTTTTACTCTACTGCCTTATGGGTATTGTAACGACCGCTATTTTTTGGGGATTTGAAATTGGATTTCATTGGGCGTTTGAGAATGAACATGCCAAATATCTTGGTGCAAGCATGGGTCTTGGCATCGGTTATATACTCAAATATTTCTTAGATAAACAGTTTGTTTTTAGGAGCTAGTATGAATCTAATGAGCTGGGGAATGTACCCGAAAATAGACAATGAGGCGTTTCCTTTTACCGAGAAAAAAGCACTGCGAAACCACCTGAAAGAAGTCGATGAATGTATTGCCTACGGGAACGGAAGGAGTTACGGTGACAGTGCTCTGAATCGGCACCTTGTCACCACACGTCCCCATCACTGTTTTTTGAATTTTGATGAACAGCGCGGTATTTTACATGTAGAATGCGGGGTACTGCTGCGTGAGATTCTTGACGTCATCGTGCCGCGGGGCTGGTTTTTAAAAGTCACACCAGGTACCAAACTAATTACCATCGGCGGGGCTATTGCCAGTGATGTTCATGGTAAAAATCATCATATTGAAGGCTGTTTCAGCGAATCGGTTCTTGAATTCACACTCATGCTCCCTAGTGGTAAAATCATTACCTGTTCACATACCAAAAATAAGAAATATTTTTATGCTACCTGCGGAGGTATGGGGCTTACCGGCATTATTTTAGACGCCAAGATTGTCCTGAAAAAGATTGCGTCCACCACCATTGAGCAGACAATCGTTAAAACTGCTAACCTGCAAGAAACCTTTGAAGCTTTTGAACACCACCATGAAGCGGCCTACTCAGTTGCCTGGATTGACTGTCTGGCTCAGGGTAAGCATCTGGGGCGCTCCTTGTTAATGTGCGGTGATTTCAGTACTACAGGTAGCACGCACTACCAACCCAAAAAACATCTCAATATCCCGTTCACGCTACCCTCTTTTTTGCTGAACCCCTGGAGCGTCAAAGCCTTTAACCGGCTCTACTACAACAGGGTCTCACAACGTATCTCGACACAAGAGGTTGACATGGAGAGCTTTTTCTACCCTCTTGATGCCATTGAAAACTGGAACCGTATTTATGGGAAAGCGGGATTTACACAGTATCAGTTTGTGCTTCCCAAAGACCAAAGTTATGACGGACTGCATGCCATATTGCATACCATCGCCGCCAGTACCAAAGGCTCATTTCTAGCTGTCTTGAAGCTTTACGCCAAAGCCAACAAAAACTACCTCTCGTTTCCGATGGAAGGCTATTCGTTGGCACTCGACTTTAAAATTGAACCGGGACTCTTTGAGCTGCTTGATACACTTGATGCTCTGGTACTGAAGTATGGAGGCAGAATCTATTTAAGCAAAGATGTCCGTGTTTCCAAAGCAGTATTTGAGCAGGGATACGAACAGATTGAGCGCTTTAGAGCTTTGCGAAAAGAGCAGAAAATGAACACCAAGTTCAACTCACTACAATCCAAACGTCTGGAGTTATAACCATGAATACCGTACTCATTATCGGCGCCAAAAGTGACATTGCCCATGCCCTTGCCCATGCCTACGCCGGCAACCACAGCCGTCTGATGTTAGCAGCGCGAAATGTCCAGGAACTCCACAACGTTGCCAGTGACTTGCGTATCCGATACCGTGTCGAGGTGAGCCTGCATGAACTTGACATCACCGATACCGCCTCACACGAAAGCTTCTATGCGGCGCTAAACCCCAAACCTCACGGCGTTATTGTCGCCTCGGGGTATATGTGCACACAGCAAGAAGCACAGCAGAGTCTGGAACAGACCCTTCAAAGCATTCATGTCAATTTTACCGGCGCTGTCTGTCTGCTTAACATTATTGCCAATGATTTTGACATACGACAATCAGGATTTATTGTCGGAATCAGCTCCGTTGCGGGTGAGAGAGGGCGTGCAAGCAACTACATCTACGGTGCTGCCAAAGCCGGGTTTACTGCCTACCTAAGCGGTCTTCGCAACCGCCTTTACAAGAGCAACGTCCATGTTATGACCGTCAAACCCGGCTTTGTCCGTACCAAAATGACGGCAGGTTTGAATCTTCCTGAAAAACTGACGGCCACGCCACACGAGGTAGCAAAAGACATTTTAAACGCCCAGCAAAAAGGCGTTGATGTCCTCTACAGTAAATGGATCTGGCGCTATATTATGCTTGCTATCATACACATTCCCGAGTCGCTGTTTAAGAAGATGCGTCTATGATATCTGCTTACACTAAAGAGATTCGTGCTGTTGTCATCATCTCTTTACTGAAGCTTCTGTTACTGATACTACTGGTTTGTGAGAAGCTATTTAAACAAAATGAAACATGCCAACAATTCCACTAGTGTTCGGGTTGCTTCACATATATGTATCTTAATTACCCTCTAATCTAAGGGTCAACAGTTTCGGATAATACAAGAAATCAGTTCTGGTAAACTAGGCAATGGCTGATATCACAGTATTGCAATTCCAACTCATTTGTAAAGAATACATCTGTCACAATCTCTCCTAAGACAGATCTCACATTGAATTCGCTATATGTATATTCTTCCGATATCGGAAAAGTAACTATTACAGTCACCGCATCTGACGGTACAGACGAAAGTATTACCGTAAATTTGAATTCGGGAAGAAATCAAATACTGCTATCAGAATTGTATTTGTTTCTCGAAGCCGGTAAAACATACACTATGTATGCAAAAGCTGAAAGCAATAGAGAAAGTATTGAAACCAAACTTGAAGACAACAAAAGCTGTGCTAAGTCATCATATTCAGACAACAATATAAGTATCAAATTCAAAGACTCAGTATGCTTTTTTAATATAAAATATAACACTATTCAAAAATGAAATAATTGAAATTGAATAAATCTAAGAATAAATAGAATGAAGGATTATTAGGATTATAGCAGGCACTACCTTGCAAAGTTTCAAAAACTAGGTAAGTCTAAAAGTATTAAATAAAAAACATTAGA
>QNZR01000015.1 GCA_003978475.1 Sulfurimonas sp. | reverse complement strand
CCAGTGTACGCGTCGCCTCTGCCGCTTCTTCGGCTGACTGGAACCGGGTGGCCGTCGGTGTGACGGCGGTCACGGCAGCGGCACCCGCCATGAGGGCGGTTGCTGCGGTTGCTGCCAGAAATCGGCTGTCGACGGGAACCACGACACGCAGTCCCGAAAGGCTCAGGTCGAAGGCTCGAATGTTCTCTTCGATGAGCGCGAGCATCCCGATTGTGTCTGTTGGCATCACTGTATGCGCATGTGAACTTTTCAAGTCATCTGAGTATACTGCATGTCAGGCTCGATAAAATCGGTCTGCAAAAAGTGATTGACAATCTGATTGACAATGCCGTTAAGTACTCTGATGCTCCCTGTGAGGTGAGGGTAACGCTTGAGCACGGCATACTCAAAATTATTGATAACGGACGGGGAATGGATGAGATGGAACTGGTGGGGATATTTGACCGGTATTATCAAAATGATGCTACAGTATCAGGATACGGTATTGGTTTGGCACTGGTCAAAAACTACTGTGACCGGCATAAGATAAAATTACATGTAAAATCAATCAAAGGGAAAGGAACCACCATGATACTGGACTTTCAGGGGGTAGAACTGTGAATGAAACCGAGATGTTGGCTTGGGCGGAGCAGGCATTGGATATTGGTGTTATCGGGTTGTTAATAGTGATGAGTATTGTCTCGTTATGGCTTTTTATTGAACGTTTGATGTTTTACCGCTCAGTGAAGGTCGAGACGTACGACAACAAAGACCTTTTTGAGCTGGAGTTGGGAAATCATGTCTCAACCATTGCGACGATAGGTTCGAATGCACCCTATATCGGGTTATTGGGAACGGTTATTGGTATTATGATTACCTTTTACTCGTTGGGTGATGTGGGCGCAGTTGATCCGAAAAAAATTATGACGGGGCTGGCGCTGGCACTGAAAGCGACGGCTATGGGGCTGGTGGTTGCCATTCCTTCCATTGTTTTTTACAATATTTTGCTTCGTAAAATGGAACGGCTGCTCACCTTTTGGGATGTTCATCATATGCCCAAAGATCGGTAGTACCGCACATGAAAAAGATGCAACGATTTGATCAGATCAATGTCATTCCCTTTATTGATATTATGCTGGTACTTTTAGTGATGGTATTGACTACGGCAACGTTTATTAAAAGCGGTGTTATTCCGGTGGAGTTGCCCGAGTCACAAACCAAGCAGCTCAAAGAACAGCAAGATGATGAGGTGAATATTGTCATTAACAAAAAAGGCATGATTTTCATTAACAAAATACAGATAGAGGCGTCACAGCTTGAGGCTGAGTTGCGTAAAATTTCCAAAAAGCAAACCGTCGTTTTAAGCAGTGACAAAGATGCAGCATTTCATCATTTTGTCCATGTTATGGATATTCTTAAAAAACTACATCATGAACAGCTCTATATTGTGACCCAAAAGAGCACTCAATAAGCGTGTTCCAATAGCCGAAAAGGCGATGTGGCAGGGTGCTCTTCTTCTGTCTCGTTATTGGAAACAGGCTCGATTTTTTGGGTAGAAAATATCTTTTGATTCATAATCTCGGTGGGATTATGACGGCTGTTGATGACGTAAAACAGCACCATAACCGCAACAACAGCTCCATACATAATAAGGTAACGTTTAATATATTTCAATTCAAAAGGTTGTTTCATGATAGAATTATACTCACTTTGGTATAATCATTGCAACCAAAATAACCGAAAATTTCAGGAATAGTGAATAATGTCTATTATATTTTACGACAATAAGATAACGGAAGAGTTTCCGGAGCTGATTGATAACTATATTGACCATGACAAATGGGTTGCTTTTTTTATAGGACTGAGCTGGATTTTTATTGTGGTTATGACGGTATTTTTGGAACATCCTTACTTGTTTAGTGCTATTGGATGCGGTGTTTTAGCACTCATCAGTATTGTTTTTTACCGATTTTTCAAAGGGCTTGAACCCTTTCGAATTGTTGCGGCTCTTAGTGTAGCGGTTTTTGCCATGATTGTCATTCAAGCCAATTACGGTATGCTTGAAGCCCATCTCTATTTTTTTATTGCAATGAGTATATTTCTTCTCTATAACGATACCAGGCCTCTGCATATTGCTGCCGTGTTAATGGTACTTTACTATGTCTTTGCCTACAAGCTTCAGGGAATCAATACGGAGTTTTTTGATGTTCCCGTCATGTTGTTTGAGCCGGACCACTATGCGTTCTCTACACTGGTCATTTATCTTTTTTTCATATTTGTGGAGTGGGGTATTTTATACACCGTGATTAAAAGATCACGTCAAAATTTTCTGGATTCGGTTGATGACAATGAAGAGATTTTTGAAAAATATAAAGAGCTGCAAGTGTTTGATGCTTTATATGAAAGTACCAATAACGGGGTACTGGTAACAACGCATGATGGTGTTATTCTCTCCGCCAATAAGGCATTTGAGATGCTGACCGGCTATTCTGAAGAGTATCTTATTGGAAAAAATCCGCGAATTTTTAAATCACAAAAACATAACAGTGCTTTCTATGCGGAGATGTGGAACCGTTTGCAACATAAGCATCAGTTTGAGGGTGAAATCTGGAATCGATGCCGTGATGGCAGAACCATTCCTTTTTGGTTGGATATTCGTGCCGTGATGGAGCATGGCGTTGTGTTTCATTACGTCGGTGTGTATGTTGATTTGTCTGAGAAACTACAGGCGGATCGTAAAATGAGTTTTATGGCACATCATGATACGCTCACACAGTTGCCAAATCGAGAGTCGTTTAACCAGCAGCTCAAACATGCCATCTATCTTGCCAAAAGTGACAAACAGCGTCTGGCACTACTCTCGATTGACCTGGACCGTTTTAAAATTATTAATGATACGATGGGACACAATATTGGAGATGAACTCATTAAAGAGGTGGCGCTTGGTTTAAAAAATATTTTAAAAGAGAGTGATATTTTAGCCCGTCCGGGAGGAGATGAGTTCCTGGTTCTCTTAGAAAATATCCGTTCGGAAAATGAGGCGGCACAACTGGCGACGAACGTTGCCGAGCTGTTTCATAAATCATTTGAGATTCACGGTCATAGTATTCATACGAGTGCCAGTATCGGTATTGCCATATTTCCTGAAGATGCAGAGGATCAGACCGGTTTAATTAAAGCTGCTGACAGTGCCATGCATCAGGCAAAAAATAAGGGCAAGAACAGTTTTGAATTTTTTACCAGTGAACTCTCGTCACGTGTGTCGCGCAGTATGAAACTTGAAAATGCACTGCACAAAGCCATAGAAAACAAAGAACTCTTTTTATCGTTTCAACCACAACACCTTTTTGAATCCAATAAACTGGTCAGTGCCGAGGTACTTTTGCGTTGGGATTCCAAAGAATTTGGTCTCGTCTCTCCGGATGAGTTTATTCCTATTGCCGAAGAGAGCGGACTGATTATTGAGATTGGTGAGTGGGTCTTTAGGCAATCATGTAAAGCAGTACGTGCGTTTAAAGGAATATACCCCGAATTAAAACATATTGCCGTGAATGTTTCTAGTGAGCAGTTTAACAGCTACGATATTATCTCAAAGTTCCCTGCTATGGTCGAAGAGCAGGGCATTCTCACCTCAGATATTGAAATTGAACTTACCGAGCGTTCCGTGATGGAGCAGACAGAATCAGGCAACAATATTTTATTGAAGTTGCGTTCTTTGGGATTTAAAATTTCTGTTGATGATTTTGGAACCGGGTACTCTTCGATGAGTTATTTGAAATCATTACCGATTGATGTGGTGAAAGTCGATAAATCTTTTATTGACGGTTTGCCGCATGATGAAGGCGATACCGTCATTGTAAAGGCCATTTTGGCACTGATTCAAAATCTCGGATATGAGACGGTGGCAGAAGGGGTTGAATACAAAGAGCAGGCTAAAATGCTTCGTGAGCTTGGATGTGATATTGCGCAGGGCTATCTCTTTAGCAAGCCGCTGACTTATAGTGATTTTATTGATTACATTGAAGATGCCATGAAGAGAACACGTTAACCATTAGTGACACTGAAGAATGCTTCGTGCAGGATTGGTCATAAAGTCATACCCGTTGTAGAGGGTAAAAAGAGCATACAGAATAACCGCAATGGCGGCAAGCTGCATCATGACATTTCTAAAACTGCTTTTTTGTGTCATACTGACAAAAAAACCGAGCGAGAAGAGCGCCGGTATAGTGCTTATTCCAAAAACAAACATTACCATTGCACCATACAGCGGATCGGCGGTACTGGCTGCCGTAACCGCGAAAAAATAGACCAGACCGCAGGGAAGCAGACCGTTGAGCATGCCTAATAAAAAGAAACTAAACATTGATTGGCTTTGAATCAGCTGTTTAAAACTTTTTTGGTACCAGGCATTTTTTAAAAGTGAGTGCTCAATGAGGGAGAGAAATTTTAATTTACCCAATAAAGAGAGTCCCGTCAAGAGCATAACAATACCGGCAAAAATCAGTAGGGCACCCCGTGTAGTGCCATCGAAGGTTGCGACACTTCCCAAATAGCCAAAGACGCCACCCAGAGTAACGTAAGTTGTCACCCGACCCAAAGAGTAGAGCAGATGCGAGAGCGATTCTCGGGTACGATCCCAACGACTGTTGACTTTGGCACTGCTATAGGCAATGACAATACCGCCACACATACCGATACAGTGTCCAAAAGAGCCTAAAAAGGCGATGGTAATAATTGAGAAAAAATCAATGGCTTCCATTGAGGACTTCCCGGGCATTGTCATGCAGCA
>QNZR01000103.1 GCA_003978475.1 Sulfurimonas sp. | reverse complement strand
ATCATCATGACAAAGCCGAGTAAAAACAGATGCACCCAGCCTGCGGTCTGCATCTGTGAGACGCTCGCATCACTTTCTAGTGTGAACAGCAGTATCGTACTCAGAACATAAAAGAGTGTTCCCATCAGAAAAAAAGGGGCAATCAGGCTAAATGGCGGGGCAAAATCACGGGTAACGTTCATGGGTTAATGACAGCTGGAGTCGCTCAGATCCGCCTGGTCCCTTGCGCCGGCAATATAACGAACGACGACTTTGACGTTACCGTCATCCAAATTCTGAACCACATACGAAAAATTCTCTCCAATCTTAGAGAAGAGACCACCGGGAGCTTTATGGTTAATCATGACCAGTTTTTTGTCGCTGCTATCGAGCAGTTTCAGTCCCGCCATGGCATTGACCATAGGTTCCGGAGGACCTGTCATGGAAGAGTCAAACTGGAATATGGTCGTATCACCCTCTTTATAGGTATAAAAATCAACACTCGCACCGGCAACATCAATTTTTTGTGCATTTTCAGGTAAGTTCATGGGAAGCATCTCCTTATGATTCATCTGTAACAGTGTACATGAATACCTAATGGCAATAATTGATATGAATCAACAAAGCAGAAAACTTTTAAATATGCTCAATACGCAAGAGTTTGGTTTTTCCGACCATAAGATCAATACTCATCACAATACGCTTGAAAACGCTCTCTTGACGGTATTCAAGATTGTGCTTTTTGCAGATCTCTTTGGTGATAGGCTGCATTTTTTGGTAAAAGCTCTGCGGCATATTGGGGAAGAGATGGTGTTCAATCTGGTAGTTTAAAAACCCGTGTAGAAAGTCAATAAAATCTGATCCCGTATGATAGTTGACGCTTCCCATGATTTGCCGCAGATAGAACTCCCCCTGGCTCTGGTGAGGTTGAGAAAACATGTAGATATCTTCTGCCGAATGGTTGGGCACAATGACTAAAAACGAATGCAGATTGGCAAAAAATTCCGATAGTAACAAGATGATGAGCGCGCTTAGAGCTGCGGACATGCCAAACGGCAAAAACAGTAGTGGAATAAGCACAAATTTGATCAGTGCATACGGCAGTATGTAGTTTTTCCACAGCTCCAAACCATTGTTGGTAAACGGGTTGTACTCATAGGAATCACTTTCGGGTTCTTTGCGTTTACGGCGCTCTTTGTTTTCTAAAATCAACAGCGTATTGGGAGCATAATAGGTAAATTTCCACGTTCCGGCAAAGGCGTAAATAATGACATAGCGTAACCACATCGGCGTGTTGGACTGAATGAGCCACTGGAGGTTTTTTTCTACATTATCCGGGTCTTCATGCTCTCCCAAATGGTAGTGGTGCATAATGTTGTGTTCATATTCCCAGGCTTCAGGTTTAATCCAGTCAAGCCAGTGCCAATAACGACGCCATCCCCGGGCATAACCGGCTTTGGTATAGCGGTAGGGAATATTGGGAACTTTGTCATAAGCTCCGTGTAAAATAGGGTGAGTGACATTGGCCCATCGTGAGACATTGCCAATGCCGATCAGCAGTGCCGCTACCGGTGCCAAGATCCAAAAAATCAGGCCGCTGAGTCCAAAGTAGGCAATAACAATCATCAGGATGAATCCCGATACGGTACATATTCTTCCCCAAAGCTCCAGTTTTAAGAGGTGTTGGTAATCTTCCCAGGTGGGATCCCCGATGGTGGCTTTAATGGTTTCAATGTCGTGTTGAAGCTGCTCTTGGTTAATACTATGATAGGGAGTATAATGTTGCTGCACTCTAAAATACCTTTGAAAATTATAGGAAATAAAAAACGGAATTGTACAGCATAGGAACTTATTTACATGTAAATTATGAAATAAGTTTTCCGGTTATCACCCCAATCCATTAAAAACTAGCAGTTAAAATGAGAACATTATTTGCTTTGATTTTGAAAAAAATAAAGTGATAAGACAATGGCAATAAAAAATAGTTATGAAGAAGAAAAACCAAATGGGCAGTTAACACATCCATTAGAAAATCATTATGAGTGCCGTATATGGTGGACCAATACAACTCATGCAAAGCTCTCTTGAGTTTTGCTATAATATGTTAAACACTACCTCCAAAAGGATAAATTATGCAACTTCAACCAAACTATATAGTTGATGATCATAATCACAAAATAGCCGTTCAATTAGACATAAAAACGTATGAAAAAATTACAGATGTTTTAGAGAATTATGCACTTTTTAAATTTATGGATGAAAATAAAGATGATGAAAAACTGTCTTTAAAAGATGCAAGAGCTTACTATACTTCTCTAAAAAAAGATTCTTAAAAAACCATGGAAGTTGAATATAAGAAAAAGTTTTTAAAAGAACTTTCAAAGTTACCAATAGAATATGCAAAAGCAATTGAAAAGTTTGTTTTTGAAGATTTACCAAGTTGTTCAAGTTTAAGTGATATTGGAAAAGTTGAAAAAATGACTGGTTACAAAAATTACTTCAAAATAAGATTCGGTAATTATAGAGTTGGTATCAAAAAAGAGAATGATTGTATAATTATCGAAACAGTAAAGCATAGAAGAGAGATTTACAAGTACTTTCCATAAATTAAAAGCATTAAACTAAGTTCAGATACAATAAAACATAAAGACTGCGCAAGAACCAACTTAACCAAACCTGAAAATCATTAGAATCAAACAGGGACAAAACCGCAAACAAGCACTGCTTCCCTAGAAGACACTGATACTAGTAATTATCTTTTGGACTTATTTAAGTATTGATATTAAAACAAAATCTATAACAAAGCCATTACCTCACGAAATTAGCAGCATCAGCAAAATGCCATTGAGTCCAAGCAGCAGAAAAAAGGCTGTCTTGTAAAATTTCAAGGGGTCACGCTCTAGCAACGGGGCATCTTTTTTAAAGAACGGTTTGACGTTTTCAGGGGCTTTGAGCTCGTAAAAAAATTCTGAGTAATGCTGGTAGCGATTTTTGGTATCGACGGCAATGGTGCGTAAAATAATGGCGTCAAACCAATCGGGAATATTTTTGTTGTAGTGGCTTGGCGGTTTGGCGGTTTTAAAAACCGGGGTCTGAAACGGCTCAATGTCACCGTAGGGAAACTTACCTGTGAGTGCCCAGTACAGGGTGACGCCAATCGAAAAAATTTCGGTCGATTCGTTAATATTGCCGCCGTTAAAACGCTCCGGTGCCAAATAGCTCGGAGTCCCGGCGCGGCTGTCCGTAGAGAAAATTTCGACAATCGAGCCGAAATCGACCATTTTAAAGACGGTTCCTGCCGAGTCGGCTTCACGGTAAACAATGATATTTTCAGGTTTAATATCGCCATGAACCAGCCCCAGATGAAGCAGATGTGCTTCGGCTTTGTGCAGAAATTTTGCCAGAGCAATGGCATTATCGACCGAAAGGTGTTTGTCGCCCAGAAACTCAATAAGATTGTTCCCTTCAATCAGCTCCATGAGATAGTAGCGCACGGTACGTTTTTGCGGTACCCATGCTTTACCGAAAGAGCGGTGATTAATCTGCTTGGCGTACCACGCTTCACGGACAAATTCATCTAAATCGTGCTCATCATCGGCACTCATTGGAAATTTCATGACCAGCAGGGTCTCTTTTTTGCGCACTTTCCAAATACGCTCATGCTGCATCATTGGGGATACAAGCTCATAGCCGTCAATGACATCTCCTTGTTTGGGGGATTCGGGAATAGGCAGATTGAGATTTTTCAGTGCACAGATCTGACTGAGACTCTCAATGGTAAAAATCTGCAAGGAGGCATCATCGCGTTCATGGTCTTTGTGTCCTTTGGTGATGGCATGGATGATGAGTTTGGCACTCAGACCTTTGCAAAGCTGCTCATGGAGCACCTCAGGCTCACTCAGATTATAGACACCGTCACTACACAGAACAAGACGATCGCCTATGGCAATGGTGGTGACGCTGACGCCGGGGTCAATGTTCTCGCTCAATCCGCAGGCCTGGGTGAGAACATGACTCATATCTTCTTCATCCATGACATGATCGGTACTGAGCAGTGTAAGGGTGTCGCGATGTTGCAAATAGATATGGGAATCTCCCAGATTGAGTGTATAGAGTTGGTCGCCTTCAATCACCGCAACGCAGAGGGTCGTGAGCAGCTCTATCTGCTCATACTGGGTCATGGACTCTTTAAAAAGAATGCGATTAATATGTTTGGTAAAGGAGATGAGTGTCTGTTCAATAGTCCAGTTGGTCGGACGTATTTTAAATTGGTCAATAAAGAATTTGACGGTCTGGCGTGCAGCGGCACCTCCACGTTTGGCACTGCCGACCCCGTCACACAGTACGGCAATGAGCAGTTCATTGTCAATAATTTCATAAGCACACGCATCATCACCTTTGACATCGGCAGCCTTGGGAAGAATATATTCGGAAGCTTGGATTTTTAACATTAGTGACCCTTTGACATGTAAATGGTTTTATTGTATCAGAACTCGAAATATTTCTGGGGTATTTATGGTGAAAAAGTAGACAAAATTACTTTATGGCGTTATGATGTCGCACCATGAAAACCAAAGTTAAAAATATTGCGAAAAATCCAAAGGTCAAAGCGGCGGTACACTCCATGAAGCCTACGAAAACCCTTTGGGGTTTTTTGGGAGTCATTCTCTTTTTTATTGTACCGGAAATAGTCGCTTTTGTCTGGGGCGGGGAGATTACCCATTTTGCTACCACAGCACTTGCCCATGCTGACACCGCTGCATCGGAAGCTTATTATCAGGCGCTTATTTTTCTTTTTGAAGACGGCGGCAGCTGGATCAATCTGG
>QNZR01000148.1 GCA_003978475.1 Sulfurimonas sp. | reverse complement strand
GTTTATTCAACTTTCGCACATAGATTTCACTAAATCCACAAACTTAAGTTGAATTATAAAGCCAATAAATGACCACTTCTTAATACAATTTCACAATGACAATCAATCATGTGAAGGTGTTTTTATAGGACTCACGGATTATATCAACTATGCTGTGAAAAGTTTATTAACTCAATCTTTCGCACATAAAAACCCAACTCCTTTTTGAGTATAAGCACTGAGAAACAGCGATAAGCCGTGGGCATCTGTTAAAAATTTTGCTATCATTGCTCACCCATAACATCTTGTCGCTTTACGCCCCTTGGGGTATGTCGCTGACATAATGAACGTTACATCAACCAAGGAAACAGGGTATGCAAATTCGTGAAATATCACTTCAAGAGCTTGATATTGCCTATGAGCTCATCAAAGAGTTACGTGAACTTAGCTACGATGAATTTGAAGATCTCGTTTATGACATGCGTCACAGAGAGTATAAAATGTTTGGACTCTTTGAACGCAATGTACTACTGAGCTATGCCGGTGTTGTCGTGCAGACCAATCTGTACCATAAAAAACATCTATATATTGATGATCTCGTCACCAAAACCTCATCGCGATCTTGTGGCTACGGAAATGAAATGCTTGAATATCTGGAAGATTACGCCAAAATCTTTCAGTGCCGCCATATGGTGCTCTCTTCAGGGTTTACACGAGAATCGGCACACCGTTTTTATGAACAACACGGCTTTAGTAAACAAAGTTTTCTCTTTTTAAAAACACTCTAAAGGTTATTTGTTTGTTGTATGTTTTCTCATTTTTCTCACATAATTCTACATTACAATGAGTATTGATATCTAATGACCATATTCATTATGGTAACCCTCTCTTATAAAGGATACAAAATGTCAGAAATTTTCAATTTTGGAGAAAATGTCCAGGGGTATCGTGTCAAAGTCATTAACGAGCGAGAGGTTAGAGCCGGAGCAGGCATCTTGTTCCTGTTTGGTTTCATCTCTTTTGTTAACTGTATAACTACAAAAAGTCTATTACTGACACAGCTGTTTATCGTGATGTTTTTTCTTGAATTTATTATTCGCGTCCTTATAAATCCCAAGTATGCCCCCAGTTTAATCATGGGTCGTTTTATGGTTAACAATCAGGTACCGGAGTATGTAGGAGCCGCGCAAAAAAGATTTGCCTGGAGTATAGGGCTTGTGTTGGCCACTCTGTTATTGAGTTTAACGCTTATCTTTCCCTCAAGCACACCCGTGGGCGAGGAGAGCTTGCACAATGCCCTCATAGGACTAAGTTGTATCACGTGTTTGGTCATGCTCTATTTTGAAAGCGTCTTCGGTATCTGTTTAGGCTGTATGCTATACAACAAATTTCATGATGATGACACCCAATATTGTGCGGGTCATGTCTGTGAAAAACATCAGAGAGAAGCGTGTCAAAAAATCTCGTTTTCGCAGGTGGCAGTTTTACTTTTCTTTGTTTTGGTCGGAGTGATGATGACGTTGCATTATTTTTAGATTGTGGCGGACAGGGAGGGATTCGAACCCTCGGTACCGTTACCAGTACGCATCCTTAGCAGGGATGTGGTTTCAGCCAACTCACCCACCTGTCCATCGTTGTAAAAGAGGTTGTAATTTTACTCATATAACATAATAGTGAGCTTAAAATCACCTCACTCTGATAATTGAGCCAAAATTTTCTCAACAACCGCAGCAGGATTTTTGGCTTGGTAAATGGGGCGTCCTACGACAATAAAGTCCACTTTCGCCGCATCTGCCATGGCGACGGTAGCCACGCGCTCCTGATCATTTGCCGCTTCTCCAAACGGTCGAATTCCCGGAGTGAGTGTCGCAAAACGGCTGTGTGTTGCAGCTTTAATGGCGGCACTCTCCAAAACACTGCACACCACACCATCGAGTCCACTCTCGTAAGCATCTATAGCGAACTGCTCGGCTTTATGGGCAATATCACTGCCGTAAACGGCTTTAAAACCCGCTTCATCAAACGAGGTCAGTGCCGTAACCGCCAGAACGAGCGGGCGGTTTTCATAAGACTCAAGACGCCGCATCAGTGTCTGCATGGCTTTTGTTCCGGCAGAAGCATGAACATTGAACATATCGACATGTAAATTCATAATTGATTCTGCCGCATCTGCCATAGTATTGGGAATATCGTAAAGTTTCAGATCTAAAAAAATTTTGAAATCGGGGTTTACGGCATTAATAGCATCAATAAATGCTTTGCCGTCACGAATGTACGAACGCAGCCCTACCTTTAGCCAAATATTGTACGACTGTAACGCGGCGACAAGCGCAAGATTTTCTTCTTGAGTGGGTAGGTCCAACGCAACGCATAACTCCATAATAACCCTTTATGATATGATGACGACAGTATAATAAAACATTTATAAAAAGGGAAATTTACATGTAAAAATTTACATGTAAATCTTCTTCTGGGGTTGTTTATGCGTTGAGTGCCGCATGGATCTTGTCGACGACCGACGGATCTTCAAGAGTGGATGTATCTTGTGTAATCGCCTCACCTTTGGCAATAGCACGCAATATACGACGCATAATCTTTCCGGAACGGGTTTTGGGCAATCCTGAAACAAAAACCATATCGTCACACAACGCAATATTGCCGATTTCCTGCTTAATAATCGCGTTAATCTCCTGCGCCAGGGCGACCTCTTCACCAATACTGTCCGCCTCTTTCATGACAATGTAGGCAAAAATACCCTCTCCTTTGAGGTCATGCGGTTTCCCGACTACGGCAACTTCGGCAACACCTTCATGTTTATTAATGGCCGCTTCCACTTCTGCCGTACCCATGCGATGACCCGATACATTAATGACATCATCGGTACGTCCGGTAATGGTAATGTAGCCGTCTTCATCATACATGGCACCGTCACCGGTAAAATAGACCGGCTTGCCCTCTTTGGTCACATCACCGAAATACGATTGTTTAAAACGTTCTTCATCGCCCCAGATACCACGAATCATTGCCGGCCACGGACGACTGACACACATATAGCCGCTCTCGCCATTGCCTACTTTTTTACCCGTGTTCGGATCTAAAATCTCTGCCATAATACCCGGTAACGGAAACGTGGCACACCCGGGTTTAATAGGAGTTGCACCCGGAAGCGGCGAGACAATATGCCCTCCTGTTTCAGTCTGCCAATAGGTATCGACAATGGCGCACCGGGAGTTGCCGACTGCTTCATAATACCATTGCCAGGCCGGCGGGTCAATCGGCTCGCCTACGGTTCCCAACACTTTTAATGAACTAAGATCATATTGATTCGGCGCATCTTCACCCATTTTATGCAGCACACGAATGGCAGTCGGTGCCGTATAAAACTGATTAATGCGGTACTCCTGTACCATTTTCCACGGACGACCGGCATCGGGATAGGTCGGCACCCCTTCAAACATCACCGTCGTCGCTCCCATAGCCAGAGGACCATAGACAATATAGGTATGTCCCGTAATCCAGCCCACATCGGCAGTACACCAGTAGGTGTCATTCTCCTTAACATCAAATACCCACTCCATGGTCATCTGCGCCCAAAGAATGTAACCGGCACTGTTATGCTGTACCCCTTTGGGTTTTCCGGTAGAACCGGAGGTGTAAAGTAAAAAAAGCGGATCTTCACTCTCCATGACCTCGGGCTCACAAACAGCAGAATGTTTTTCAATCAGTTCACTGTAGGCAAGATCACGCCCTTTGACCCAGGTAATCTCTTCACCGTTACGTTCGATAACACAGACTTTTTCTACCGGGCTGGCACCCTCGAGCGCTTTGTCGACCACCGGTTTGAGCATATAGGGCTTGTTTTTGCGGTACGCGCCATCGGCGGTGATGACCACTTTTGCCTGAGCATCATCAATTCTATCCCGTAGTGCCTCAGCAGAAAATCCGCCAAAAACAATGGAGTGAATGGCACCCAAACGCGCACATGCCAGCATGGCATACGCCGCCTCGGGAATCATCGGCATGTAAATAATAACCCGGTCACCTTTGGTAACTTCAAAGTCATGTTTAAGCATGTTGGCAAAGCGATTGACATGGTTGTAGAGCTCCATGTAAGTAATGGTCTGTTTGTCGCCGCGGTCGCCCTCAAAAATAATGGCGGCTTTATTTTTGCGCTTGTCCAAATGACGGTCAATACACTGAACCGAGACATTGAGTTTTCCCCCTTCAAACCACTTGACAAAAGGAAAATTACGCTCATCCATAACCTTGTTAAACGGCGTCATCCATGTTATTTTTTCTTTGGCGAAACTTTCCCAAAATCCTTCATAATCTTCACATGCCCACTCCCGAAGTGTTTCATATTCACACATATTTTTAATACGAGCTGTTGCAGCAAACTCACGATTGGGTTGATATACCGGCTTTTTCGTCTCACTCATGTTACTTCCTTATGCATAGTTATCATCACTGCTATTGTATCGGCAGCGAGATAATAGTGTCCTCATATGTCAAGAACTTTTTTAAAATTTGGCACGATTGTATCAAAGCGTAAATCAATATTTCCTTGAACAACCGAGGCACCCCTGCCACCCCTAAAAGCTTTAAGTTTAACGTTTCATGCACCGAGGCTCTTGCTTATTCACCCCTATGTTTTGTTAAGTGTCCAGATTCTTCTTTAAGTCTTTCAGCTATCCAAACTTTAATGATTGACTGTCTTGTAACACCAATCTTTTTTGCTTCTATATCTAAAGACTCTATGACCCATTGTGGAAAATCAACATTTACTTTTCTTGTATCTGTTGTAAGAACATTAGGTCTTGTCGCTTTTGAAAA
>QNZR01000156.1 GCA_003978475.1 Sulfurimonas sp. | reverse complement strand
ACCCCAAAATACGGGTTAGCAACATCCATATGTTCCATATATTCAACCTTTTTTGTTCTTAACAAACACTAAGAAACGGCTTATTTTCCGTACCCTTAAGTTGTTTTGCTTTTATGAAAAAACAGTTGGTTAACTATATCAAAAAGAGAATAAAAGATTCTATATTTAAAATAGAAGATTCTTATAGTGCTACTTATTGCTACAAAAAAAAGTGTGATTTTTAACAAGTGTGTAAAAAAGTAATACTGGTAAAATTTACATGTAAATTTTAGTGTCGTTTAATCTACTCCTTAGCCTAGCTTTGGAGTAGTACTGTGGTTTTTATTTCATTTTCTTTTTCTTCTTCTTTTTTCGAAACAGATGGTATTTCTCATTTTCCAAAAGCGTTTCTACATAAATTTTGGGACACTTTTTCGTACTCTCCCACATTCCTGAGGGCAGTCGTACCTCAAGATCTCCTTTTTCACGACACTTAATAATTTTTTTCGCCGTCATAACCTTGTCAACCGGTGAAAAATCTGCTTTACCCATGACAATATCATCCCGATAATAGAGCGTTTGATAATCAAAATTTCCCCAACTCGGCACGCCGTCTTCGGTAAACGGTACTTCATGACCGTTTTTAAATGTCGCAATTATCGAGTAGTGACTGTCCGGATACACCTCGGTAATCTTACCTCTGCCAAATACGAGTCCGTTAACTTTGTCGCCTACCTTTGCTTTTTTGAAATATCCCATTGCTTCTCCTTTGTCGTTAGCTTAAAAACCCCAGCTGTTTCTCGCTGTCAAAACTTCCACGTTTCTCTTTCTCTATCTCTACGAGAAAATCTTCCATGGTAAAAACCGCATTCTCACGCACCGCGACACTGTATGCCGTATTCTTAATAATAAGGCTAATCTGACCTCCTGTCATATGATACTTTGCCAAAGTGTCAATGTCAAACCCCTCCTCATACGGAGCATGCTCGGGAAGCATCATCTGCCATAGTTTTCTGCGCTGTTGCTCGTTGGGTTTTTGAAACTCAATTTTGTAATTAAAACGCCGCGAAAATGCCGTATCAATATTTTCCAAAAGATTGGTAGTGGCAATCAAAATTCCCTCAAATTTTTCAATCTGCTCTAAAAAAATATTTTGCATCTGGTTGTGCATCTGGTCGGCACTTGAGCTGACCCCGCTTGAGCGTGAACTTAAAAACTGATCTGCTTCATTTAAAAGTAAAATGGGTTCGGTTTTGGTCTGCTGCGTCAACTCCTTGTAGGTATCGAAAATTTTACGGACATTCTTTTCACTCTCACCCACATACATAGAGAGAATCTTTGAACAGTCAAAACTGAGAATCTGCCGTTTGAGCGAGCGTCCCAGTGAGTGTGCCGTCAGGGTTTTTCCGGTTCCCGGAGGACCGTAAAAAATAATACGGGCATCAATACCGCTTTTTTTCTCTTTAATACCCCATGCCTTGAGCTTGTTGACGACATCTTTATCGACCTGACGCATCAGATTGTGCAATATGTTCTCTGTTTTGGGATTAAGTACGACATCCTCAAGTGACGTCGTCGGCTCAACCAGTTCAAAAATATCCTGCTCTTTTACCAGCATATCGAGTTTGAGCTTGGTCACTTTTTTCTTTTTTTGCGGATGAATAATAGACTGCAAGACATCATCGACAATATAAAAAGCCCGTGTAATACCGCCAAAGGGGTTAAGCATCTCTTCATAGTCAATCACATCATCGGCAATCAGTTTGGCACCGTCTTCAAGCAGTGATCGGTTTTTAATACGATCATACTCATCAAAACTAATGAGATCAATCAGGGTATTCATCTCGCGAATACTGGTTTCTCCGGCACTATATTCCTCTTTAAGCAGGGCAATAAAAATAATCTGCTCCTTGGAATCAAGTTTTTTTTGTTTAAAAAACTTGTCCAGAACAATATCTTTGTCCGTCTGAACAATCCGCTCTTCAATGCGTTTTTCCAATATCTCAAGCTTGTTTTTAATACGGTTGATTCCCAAAGAGTGCTCATGAATATTATGCCGTATGGTACTCATTTTTTGGTACAGATCAATGCGAAAAAACTGATCTTGAAGATATTCAAGATGATCGGCATACGGCTTAATTTCCGGAAGCTGCATCTCCATACTGCCCTCTTCTAGCAACCGCAAAAATGAAGGCGTTAATGCGACCGTGCCGTTTAACAGCTCCAAATAAGTCGCATCGCTGATTTTAAGCGGTGTAAACGTATGTTGTGTGATCCACCCCAACTCCAAAAGCGTTTTGATGTGGAAAAGTTTTTGCACATAGCGATACTCGGCTTCTCCGTACAGCTCCTGCAATACGTCAATAACAATGAGATCTTCTTGACCGTTAATATATTTTTTGCAAAAAGTTTGCAGTATTTTGGCTTCATCTTCATGACATTTCAGATGTGAAAAAATCTCGGATTTCGTCACATCTTCAGCCTCCAGAAAATCAATAAGAAATTTCAATCATCCTCTTTTATATTAAAATTTATACTCGGCACCGACAGTAAAAAGGTAGGCACGCGCATCGGTGAATTTACCATCAAGACCAATATCGCTTACACTGCCGCTGATTGTTCGTGACTCTTTAAAATCAATCAACAGTGCCGTTCCCAGACTCAATGTGTCACTGTATGCATAGCGTCCACCGACGGAGACAATAATTGCATCGGAGTCGGGAAGCTCAAAATTAACGGTATGTTCGGGAATGGGCGTCTCATCATAGGCAATGGCCGCCATACCCGTCCAGCCATCATACTCCTGTGTGAGTCCAAGCCGGTAGGCACTGACATCATTCCACGCTTTGGCAATCGGATCGGAAAATTTGGCATCCAGTGCCCCCAGCGAGAACTCGTAATCAAAATCCAGCGACTCGTATGTTGACCAGAATGTCCGCTCATACACAAACTCTACCGTCGTACCGGTATCAAAGCGATACGCCGCAGCCAGATTAAGCGCTGCGGGGTTGGGAATGGAAACGGCCGCATCAATGCGCTTGCCAAAGAGTTTTGTTCCACCGTAGTTACCGTTATCGGGAAAATAGATAGCCGCATCACCTTCGACATCCAAATCAACATTGGAACGATAGGTTGCCGCCAGACTCAACTCCGGTGTCGCTTTGTAGCTCAAAGCCAGATTGTACCCGAAGTCAAAGGTATCTCCCTCCATATCCCGTGATGCAATGGAAGCACTTTTGACCACACCGCTGGTATGGACAATACGCACTCCCGCCCCGACAGCGAAATCTTCACTCACCCGGTAAGCCATGGAAGGATTCACTTCGACTACCTGAAGCGTAAACTCATGCGCATAGGTTTTAGCCGGTTGCATCGACCATCGTTTTGAAAGTCCTGCCGGCGCCACCACACTCAAACCAAAACGAAACCGGTCGTATCGGTTTGAGACATAATGCAACGACGGAGAGAGAAAATTTTCCGCTTTAGACGCGGCACCCGAGCTATTCGGAGTACCATCGGGATTAAATGCCGTTCCCGTATACTCAATAGAAGCCAGACGAATATACGTCAATGCACCTTCAATATATTGTCCCTCCGCCTCAAATGCCATATTGGCAGGATTAAAATACGCCGCGTCGGCTCCGTGTGCATTGGCAACATAAGCAGCAGAAAGCGCCATAGAGTTAATCGAAAGTTCCGGTATTTTATATCCGCCGGCAAGAAGCAGTGTGGATGTAGTCAGTGAAAGCAGCGCAATTTTTGTCATGTCGTCTCCTGTAATGAGTAAAGTAATGCAATCTCCTGAGCCCAGATGGTCTCATCAATTGTCTCCAATATTAACGGTATGTCGTCCATTCGTTCATCGTTCATAATGAACCCAAACGCCTCAAGTCCAATTTTTCCCTTCCCAATACTCTCGTGTCGATCTACATGTGAGCCTAAATCGGGTTTTGAATCATTCAAATGCATTCCCTGCAAGTATTCAAATCCCACTATCTTACCGAATTCTGCCATAGAGACATCATAAGCCTCTTTGGTACGGATATCATAACCGGCGGTAAACATGTGACACGTGTCAATACAGACCCCCACGCGTGATTTATCTTCGATCTTGTCAATAATATGGGCTAAATGCTCAAATTTCCAACCCAAATTACTCCCCTGACCTGCGGTATTTTCCAGAACCAGACTCACGCCCTGCGTCTGATTGAGGGTAATATTCATCGCTTCGGCAATATAATCCAAACAGAGTGACTCCCCTATTTTTTTCAGATGTGACCCGGGATGAAAATTGAGCTTTTCAAGTCCCAAGAGCTCACAGCGATGCACTTCATCAATAAAGGCATTGAGCGATTTATGACGTTTTTCTTCTTCAGGGTGTCCCAAATTAATCAAATATGAGTCGTGTGGTAACACATGAGCCGGTGAAATACCGCTTTGCTCAAGATTTTCTTTAAACCGCTCAATGGTCGGCGTATCTAAGTCTTTCGCCACCCATTGGCGCTGATTTTTAGTAAAGAGCGCAAAAGCACGTGCACCGATTTTCATGGCATTCAGCGGCGCATTAAAGACACCGCCCGCTGCGGAAACATGCGCACCGACATATTTACTCATTTCATCTCCCTGATTTTGATTAATACTCCGTGAGCAGCATCTTTAAAGTAAATTTGCCCGGGACTCACTTTATAGACGATATTATACTCATCGGTATGAATAACCTGCTTAAACCCCCCGGATGTGTTCTGCAATCCTGCGTGTTGAAAAATCGGTTCACCGCGAAAAATCTGCTTCAGGGTCTCTTTGGGATAATTTACATGTAAATAATGTTCATAAAAATCATGAC
>QNZR01000053.1 GCA_003978475.1 Sulfurimonas sp. | reverse complement strand
GTCCACTTAGAGGGTGAATACGGTTTTAAAAATGTGGTATCCGGCGTGCCGGTAATGCTAGGTGCTAAAGGTGCTGAAAAAATTATTGAAGTCACACTTGATGATAAAGAAAAAGCAATGTTTGCCAAGTCATGTGCTTCCGTACAGTCACTGATTGATACATTAAACAAAAATAACTTTTTCAAAGGAGCAAAATAGTATGGATTATCGTATTGAAAAAGATACTATGGGGGAGATGCGAGTTCCCTTAGATGCTTATTGGGCCGCACAAACACAGCGTTCCATTCAAAACTTTGCCATTGGTGAAGAGACAATGCCATATGAGATTACCCGGGCATTTTCGTATCTTAAAAAAGCCGTTGCTCTGGTCAATAAAGATCTGGGAAAACTAGATGCGAAAAAAGCCGATGCTATTGCTGCAGCTGCTGATGATATGCTCTCGGGAAAACTTGACGGCAATTATCCGCTGGTTGTCTGGCAAACCGGCTCGGGAACGCAGTCGAACATGAATAACAATGAAGTGCTGGCAAATCGCGCAACAGAAATTCTTGGCGGAGATTTTAGAAAAGAGAAACTGGTGCATCCCAATGACGACGTGAATAAATCGCAATCATCCAATGATACGTATCCAACTGCCTTGCATGTTGCCGCTGTTATCTCCATGGAGACTCGAGTACTGCCGGCTATTGCAAAACTCAAAGCGACACTTGAGAAAAAATCACAAGAATTTAGTACAATAGTAAAGATCGGTCGCACACATCTTCAAGATGCCACACCTTTAACATTGGGGCAGGAGATCAGTGGTTGGGTTGAGATGCTCAATAAGTGTGAAAAAATGGCAAAGGACTCATTGGAAGCCGTACGAGAGCTGGCTCTTGGCGGTACTGCCGTCGGAACGGGTTTGAATGCACATCCGGAACTTGGGGAGCGTGTAGCAAAAAAACTCAGTGAGTTAACCGGACACCAATTTATTACGGCACCCAACAAATTTCATGCCTTGACGTCTCATGACGCTTTGGTTTATTCGCATGGAGCATTGAAAGCACTGGCTGCAGATATGATGAAAATTGCCAATGATGTACGCTGGCTGGCCAGTGGTCCCCGCTGCGGTATTGGCGAAATTGAAATTCCTGCCAATGAGCCGGGCTCGTCTATTATGCCGGGTAAAGTGAACCCTACACAGGCTGAAGCGGTTACAATGGTGACTTGTCAAGTATTTGGCAACGATGTTGCCATTGCCATGGGTGCATCACAAGGAAACTTTGAACTCAATGTTTATAAGCCGGTTATTGCCTACAACTACTTGCAATCATGCCGTTTATTAGCGGATGCTATTGTGTCTTTCAATGACCATTGTGCCGTTGGAATAGAGCCGGTACGTGAAAAAATTGATCATTTTTTACAAAACTCACTGATGCTGGTGACGGCATTAAACCCGTATGTCGGGTATGATAATGCGGCCAAAATAGCAAAAACGGCACATGCCAATAATGCAACACTTAAAGAAACGGCTGTTGAACTCGGACTACTCACGGCTGAAGAGTTTGACAAATATGTGGTACCAGAAGAGATGATCGCACCTAAAGCCTAGGTGCTCTATTAAACTTAAACAAGGGAGAGATGAATGAATATACATGAATATCAGGCAAAACAGATTTTTGCCCAGTATGATGTGCCGACACCTCGGGGGATTATTGCCAATACCCCCGATGAAGCGGTGGCTAATGCCAAAGAGTTGGGTGGTGATATTTGGGTTGTAAAAGCGCAGATTCATGCCGGTGGTCGTGGACTTGGCGGCGGTGTCAAGCTTGCTAAAAGTCTGGAAGAGGTACGAACGCTGGCTTCTGAAATTTTAGGGATGACGCTGGTCACACACCAAACCGGTCCCGAAGGTAAGCTGGTCCATAAGGTTTACATTGAAGAAGGTGCCGACATAAAAGATGAACTCTACCTTGGTGTAGTGCTTGACCGTGCCAGGGAGATGCCGGTTATTATGGCATCGACCGAAGGGGGAATGGCCATTGAAGATGTCGCACATGATACACCGGAGAAAATCATCAAAATTGCTGTTGATCCTGCTATTGGATTTCAGGGATTTCACGGTCGTGAATTGGTATTTGGCTTAGGTATTACCGATAAAAATGAGCAAAAAAAGATGATTGATTTTGCATCAAAACTTTACAAGCTTTACATGGAAAAAGATGCTGAAATGATTGAAATCAATCCGCTCATTAAAAATGGAGCAGGAGATTTTTTAGCACTGGATGGAAAGATGGGATTTGATGATTCTGCTTTAGGGCGTCACCCGGACATTGAAGCCATGCGGGATATTTCTGAAGAAGATGCTGATGAACGTGAAGCATCGCAGTATGGTTTGTCTTATATTGCACTTGATGGTGAGATTGGCTGTATGGTTAACGGTGCAGGTCTGGCAATGGGTACGATGGACACTATTAACTACATGGGCGGCACTCCGGCAAACTTTCTCGATGTCGGCGGAAGCGCCAATGCGGAAACGGTAGCTAAAGGATTTGAGATTATTCTTAAGAATCCGAAGGTTAAAGCCATTTTTGTCAATATTTTTGGTGGTATTGTACGCTGTGATCGTATTGCCAACGGTATTTTGGAAGCAACGAAGATTACGGATGTCAATGTGCCTGTAATTGTTCGTCTTGACGGAACCAATGCTCCCGAAGCAGCAGAGATTCTTAAAAATGCCAATATTGCCAATATTATTGTCGGTACCGACTTGGGTGACGGCGCTGCAAAAGCGGTAGCCGCAGCAAAAGGAGCGTAATTTAAAATGAGTATTTTAGTCAATAAAGATACAAAAGTCATTGTTCAGGGATTTACAGGTAAAGAGGGAACGTTTCATGCGGAACAGTGTTTGGCATACGGCACCAATATTGTCGGTGGAGTAACGCCCAATAAAGGAGGTCAAGAACATCTTGGAAAGCCGGTTTTCAATACGGTTAAAGAAGCGGTTAATACTACCGGTGCTACCGTCAGTATGATTTTTGTGCCACCGGCATTTGTAGCCGATGCGGTCATGGAAGCAGCCGATGCAGATATTGACCTTGCCGTCATTATTACAGAAGGTGCTCCGGTGCGTGATATGCAGGCGGCTAAAGCTTATGCCGTCAAGCATGGTATGAAAACGATTGGACCAAACTGTCCGGGTATTATTACGGCTGAAGAGTGTAAAATAGGTATTATGCCGGGTATGATTTTTAAAAAAGGCAATGTCGGTCTTATTTCTAAATCGGGAACACTAACGTACGAAGGTGCCAATCAGGTTTGTAATGAAGGTTATGGCATCTCGACAGCTGTGGGCATTGGAGGAGATCCGATTATTGGTCTGTCTTATAAACAGTTGTTACCGATGTTTGAGGCAGATCCGCAGACGGAAGCGATTGTAATGATTGGTGAAATTGGCGGTGATCTTGAGATTCAGGCGGCGGCATTTATAAAAGAGAATATTACAAAACCTGTTGTTGCATTTATTGCCGGTCAAACGGCACCGGCAGGGAAACGCATGGGTCATGCCGGTGCTATTGTTTCTGGTGGTGCAGGAACGGCAAAAGAGAAGATGGAAGCACTTGAGGCAGCCGGCGTTAAAGTAGTCGTAAGCCCCGCTGAAATTGGTAAAGCAGTAGCAGAAGTTCTGGGAAGAAAGTAGTTTTGCGCTATACGGTAGAGGTCAATAATGTGCGCTGTGACGGGTGTGCCAATACCATTAAAACAGCCTTGAAAAAGGCGGGATTTGAAGATATTAGCGTTGACCTCTCGTGCGAGCCTCGTAAGGTAACAGTTCATGTTGAAGATGAGGCGCTATTAGCACACTTTAGAGCAATTTTAAGAAAACTAGGCTATCCTCTCTGTGATGAAGAGATTAGTCTAGGTGATTCAGCTGCTCTTAAAGCAAAGAGTTTTGTCTCTTGTGTAGTCGGGAAATTGAGTGTCAATGATAATACAGCGTAGTTCTGTGTTTTAACAAATGAGGAGAATAAATGGGAACCTTTAAAACTGAAAACCCAGGTAATCAACCGGTATGGGTTAATACTAACAACTGTAAAGCATGCGATATTTGTGTATCAGTCTGTCCGGCGGGCGTACTTGGCATGAGATATGAATCCACATCAACACTTGGTGCGATGATCTCTGTTGATCATCCGGAGGCATGTATTGGCTGCAATGAATGTGAGCTGACATGCCCGGATTTCGCCATTTATGTTGCGGATAAAAAAGAGTATAAGTTTGCAAAACTGACTGATGATGCTAAAGCACGCCAAGCTGCTATTATTGCAAATAATTATATGTCACTTAGTGAACAAGGAGTTAAGTAATGGCAACAAGAGAGATTATATCTACCGGTAATGAACTGGCCGCTATTGCAGCAGTTGATGCCGGTTGTAAGTTTTTTGGTGGTTATCCACTAACACCATCAAGTGAAGTGATGCACGTTATTTCTGATCTTTTACCAAAAGTGAATGGTGTCGCTATTCAAATGGAAGATGAAATTGGCGGAATCTGTGCAGTTATCGGTGCTGCCATGACAGGAGATCGTGCCCTTACGGCAACATCAGGTCCGGGAATGTCGTTAAAAGCAGAACAGTTAGGTTTGGCTCAAATGGCAGAAGTTCCTCTGGTTTGTGTTAATGTTATGCGTGGTGGTCCATCAACGGGTCTTCCGACTCGGGTGTCTCAAGGAGATATTCTTCAGTCTAAAAACCCATCGCATGGTGATTATAAATCAATTACTTTTTGTGCCGGTTCTTTAGCAGAATGTTACACGGAAGTTATACGTGCCTTTAATGTTGCCGACAGATTTATGCA
>QNZR01000164.1 GCA_003978475.1 Sulfurimonas sp. | reverse complement strand
CAATACAATAGTCGATGGCACCATAGCGCTTCAGGATGACATTCATACCATTGTCTTTGACAGTGTCAGTCTGCATTATGAAGGCGGCGTTGTTCTAGAACAGATCAATACGACCATCACCGAAGGTCAAACCATTGCACTTGTCGGTGACAGCGGCGGCGGAAAAAGTTCCTTTATCAATCTGATTGTTCGTTTTTATGATCCGGAATCAGGAGTCATCACGATTAACGGTGTCGATATTAAAGCCTATACCCAGCACTCGCTTCGAGACCATATTGCCATGGTATCACAACGTGTTTATATTCTTCAAGATACCCTCGCAGCTAATGTGGCTTACGGTCATACTATTGATGAAGATCGGGTAATGAAAGCCCTGAAACACGCCGATGCACTGGATTTTGTCACTGAACTCAGTGAGGGCATTCATACCCCCATGGAGGAATTTGGTGCCAATCTCTCAGGCGGTCAGCGCCAACGCATCGCCATTGCCCGTGCCATTTACAAGAATGCTTCCGTACTCATTTTGGACGAAGCAACCAGCGCCCTCGATAATGAGAGTGAAAAACGTATTCAGCAGGCGCTACAGTCATACACCAAAGACAAAATTACCATTATGATCGCCCACCGTCTCAGCACCATTGAGCACGCCGATGAAATCCTCTATTTTCAACGCGGCAAAATTATTGCCCGAGGCACCCATGCCGAACTTTTAACCCACTCGCAGGAGTATCGCCGGCTAGCCGGAGCCATGCACTAGAGCCGTGCCAGCGCGGCAAAAAGTTCTTCTGCCATTTTCTCATAATTGTAGCCTAACTCCAGCAGCTTGTTCTGACCTGCCGTACCCATGGCGAGCAACTGTGCTTCATCGGTCGCTATGACCGTTTGCAGCAGCGCGGCAATATGCTCACGCTCAAAGCTGCTGAAAAACGCCTCCTGCTCATTAAACGTCTCACGATTGGTTTTCGTATCACTCAGCAGTGCCGGCAACGCGGCGCTATAGTAGTCAAATACCTTAGAAGCCAACGCATTGGAATACAGATCACATTGCGGCAGCAGCGCCAGCCCTACATCACATTGCGCCACTTCGGCATTCATGGCATCAAGCTCATCGGTATCGATCACCTCAATCTTATTCTTTATGGCACCATAAGGCTGCAACATCTGCTCGATGCCTTCGGGAGTACGTACCAGAAGATGTAACTGCCACGGCAAAGAGGCAATGCTCTCAAATGCATCCAAAATCACCTCAAATTCACGCAGCTTGTCGAGTGAACCGACATAGATAAAACGGCATATACCATCGTGACGTAACGGACGTGCTGACACGGTTTGAGGATCAAGTGCACTATTGAGCGGGTAAATATGACATGTCAAATTGGGGTAAAACAGACGCTGCATCTGCCAAGAGGTCGGCATAAAAATATCAACCTCGTTGATTAGCCGATTTTTGGTCCAGTTCCCAAAAGCCACCCGAATCTGCCTGATGATACCCAATCGCTCGCGTTTTGCCAGCTCATACGCCTGTGTTGATTTGGCGAACGAGGCACGAAAACCGACCTTGTAGCCGTAAAAATCACGATATTTCAATACCGTTTTTAATATTTTTTGAACATTTCGTACAAAAACAAACTCGTAAGAGTCCAGATCTACCGACTGATCCTGAAGGTAGGCGATGATGTTGTCATCGTACTGAATCGGTACGACAAAGTCATCTCCTTTTACCTGAAAGCTGTGTTTGTATTTGGTAAAGTAGACGACATTGACCTGTAAATGCCGTTTTAAATACCCATGAAAAAACGACCCGATCGTCCCGTGTTCACTGTACTCTTCCTGGTCGGTAATATATAGCAGTTTCATCATTGCCTACTCCTTATCATCGGTCAGCTCACGTCTAAATGCCGCCGCATCAAACGTCACACCCAAATAATCACTTATATACTCCACGTCACGCAACGCATTTCCCAGACAGCTGGTCGCCCCCGGAGAGGGGGTCATATTGAAAATAATCCCCTCCTCGGTATTAATCGATGCCTCTCCAAGCATAAGACGCTCATTTTTTTTATCGAGCACCTGAGGACGTATGCCGCCGAATCCTTTGGCATATTTAATGTCTGCTTCTTGCAGGGAAGGGACAATTTTACGGGCATCCTGCAAAAAGAGTTTTTTTCTAACATAGGGTAATTCAAACAGAAAATTTCTAATAATATAGTTGCGAATGTCACTGTCTTTAAGCAGATCATAAAAAATTTTCACAATATGCCAGTCAAAACGCAATGTTTTAAAAAAATCGGCATAGGTACCGCTTTTAAAGCGCTCGAGTTTCGGCAGCACCAGTGCCGTGGGTCCAAAACGGGTATAGCCGTTGAGTAAAATATCCGGGTCGCCGTGAAGTGCGGCAAAAGGGAGTTTGGGGTTTTGCACCATATAGACTTTACCGTTAAGAATCTTTTTGGTCGAGACATAAAAGCTACCGGCTACCGGCAGTGTGGCATAATCCAGACCATAGCCCATCTGATGTGCCAGGTACAGACTGTGTGCTCCGGCATTAACTACCACAAAGTCTGCGGTAAAATGGTGTCCCTGAACCGTCTCAAGATGAAACATACTGCCGAGTTTTTGAATATATTTGACTTCGGAGTGAAAAAAAATGTCCGTGATTTTATCTTCAATTTTAAGCGTATTATCAATAAAACTCTCTGAGAGTGCCTTGAAATTAACGGTTGTCCACTGCCCCTGTGCCCCCATGGCAACGATGGGTTCCGGACGCTCTTTTCCGTGTGCATCGTAAATGAGCCGGGGTTCAATCTCGGCAATGGTATCTTTCTCGTACAGTTCCAAATAGGGGTAAAGCGGGTGAAACTCTTTAAAGCGTTTGCGAATAAAACGCACCTCTTCAAAACCAACACCGATCGCCATCTTTTGATGTGAGAACATAATGGTATTCTCATATCCGTGCTGCAAGCAGTATTTCTCTACCATTTTTGCCGTTCGGGTCACACTTTGCGCTTTTTCCAAAGTATAATTGGTCTCAATATCACCACAATGCATGGTCTGAGAGTTTGCCGAACCGCTGGAGTTAAGTGTGGCCAGTGAACCGTACTTTTCCAAAAGTGCTATTTTTTTAATATCGGTATAGCGACCCAGCTCATAGTAGAGCGCCGCACCGGAAACACCTCCGCCAATGACAATGACCTGATAATGATTTTGCGTCATGTGTACTACTGCCTTATCTGTATTAAATCACTTATTATACAACAAAAAATATCAGCACCAATGCATTACATGTAAATTTGTCAACTCTGTTACCCATGTATCAACAAAAAGATGCTATATTTTTCCTAAAAAGGAGTTTGTCATGGAAATTTTCAAAACCGTATTTTTACTCACGTTTCTCACACTCATCATGGTCTTTGTCGGCAACCTTCTTGGAGGTCAAACCGGTATGGTCATCGCTTTTATTGCCGCACTGGGTATGAACTTTTTTAGTTATTTCAACTCTGACAAACTGGTTCTAAAGCGCTACAACGCTCAAGAGGTCACACGAGATCAGGCACACGGACTTTTTGACATTGTCGAACGTCTGGCGCAACGTGCCGGTACGCCCATGCCCAAAGTCTACATTATTCCCGATGATACACCCAATGCCTTTGCAACGGGTCGCAATCCTTCTCATGCGGCTGTTGCCGTGACCGAAGGCCTGCTCAAACTTTTAGATGAACACGAAATTGAAGGCGTATTGGCACACGAGATGAGCCATGTGAAACATTACGATATTCTCATCGGCACCATTGCCGCAACTCTCGCCGGAGCCATTGCTCTTTTGGCGCAGTTTGGCATGTTTTTTCGAGGCGGTGACAACCGTAACAATATACTTGTCTCACTCGTACTCATGCTGGTCATGCCGCTGGCTGCTTCCATTATTCAGATGGCAGTAAGTCGCAACCGGGAATATATGGCAGATGAAGGTGCAGCCGAATTAACCGGACATCCCGAATGGCTTCAGAGTGCCTTGAGCAAACTCGATATGTATGCTCGCAGTGGAGATCTGCACCATGCAACACCGCAAACGGCACATATGTTTATTATTAATCCTTTTAGCGGGCATAACATCTCGTTTAAATCACTCTTCTCAACCCACCCCTCAACGGCCAGCCGCATTGAGCGTCTGGAGATTCTAAAAGATCAGATACGCTAAGTAACCACTTTGCGCTGAAGGTGTTCTTCGACCGAAGCAATCTTACGCTGAAGTCGATGCGACGCCCCCTGGCGAATGTCAAACTTCAATGAAGCATAAACCCGCTCACAATCACACTCGAGTGTCGCATATGCCCTCTCAATGATCTCAAGTGCCTCTTTCATGGTATCGGTCTCAATCACCGTTCCCATCGGAGTAAGCTGATAGGCAACACCGCTTTTGTCAATCATATCGATAATACGGCTGACATATTTTGAAACCGATGCCCCTTCTCGGCACTCACCACTGGTGGGAAACATGCTAAATTCCAACAATACGCTCATGGCTACCTCCTAAATGCAGGAGAGAAATATACATGTAAAAACTCTTAGAGAGCTTAAAAAAATCAATTATATTACAAAGTCTTATTTATGACACTTTTTAATATTCCCAATAAGCTCCCTATTATTGGCATTTAAGCAGCATCATTATGCTGTTTTTGTTTTTAAATATAGCTAAATTTTTCAACGATTTTTATAATAAAATAAATCGCTTATTATTTTATAATGTTTAAAATGTTATCATTTCACGTTTTATCTTTTACTAAGGACACCACCATTATGAAACTAATGACTAAAATACAATTATCTTTTACTACTATTGCCATCG
>QNZR01000142.1 GCA_003978475.1 Sulfurimonas sp. | reverse complement strand
AACGCCACACTCCTGGGTATTGACGCCAATAACAACGGCATTCGAGATGATGTTGAACGATGGATATTTTTGGAGATGAAAATCTACAACGGATACGAGAAGATTGAACGTGCCATTGCGATGCAAGAAGCTAGAGCCAATCAGATGGTATTGGCACAAAATGATGATAGTGTCGTTCATAAAGCTATGGTAGCGAGTATTGATTGTTGGTTTTACTATCATAGGTTACGTAATTTACCGCTAAATGACGGAGGTGAGAAGTTTAGTATGGCTTTAGAAGATAAAGTGTTCAATACCAAAGAGCGGTTACAAACATATCTTCAGTACAATCATCGGGCATCAGGTAGAGTGACTACGTCAACTCCGACACTAAAAAAAAGAACTCAGTGTGAAGCCGATATTGATAAACTGTAGACAATTTACATGTAAATTTCAGCTTCTTTAACCAGAGCTTCAAGAGGAAACCGTTTTCTGTTTTTAAACTAACTTTTGTTAAAAGTCTGCTGGCATTTAGCGAGTTGAGAAGAAATCTGTGATAAAATATATCAGTCAGTATAAAGACTTATTCTATTATAATTAAGTCAGTCTAAACAACATAAATGAGAATATAATGAATAAAGATAAAATATTTGAAGTCTTAAATGACTGGAATTATTGGCACAAACCGCTTCCTGCAACGCATAGTCGAGAAATGTATGAAAAAGAGATAGCACATAAAGCCAAAGCCAAGGAAGTTATTGTGATAAAAGGTGTTCGGCGTAGTGGTAAATCGACACTTCTTGTCAATGAGATTAAACGACTGGTTGCAGACGGGTTGGATGTGAAAAATATACTTTTTGTCAATTTTGAAGACCAACGCTTTAGAATGTTCGATGAAAGCACACTTTTAGAAGAGATTAAACAAGTCTATTTGGAGTATATGGAGCCTAAAGGTGACATTGTCATCATGCTTGATGAGGTACAAAATATCAAAGCTTGGGAGCAGTGGGTACTTAAAGAGTATGAGCTTAACGACAATCAGCTCTATGTGACGGGTTCCAACGCTCATCTTCTCAGTTTTGAGTTTGGTACGGCATTGGCTGGGCGATATTTGGACATCGAAGTTTTCCCTTTGAGCTTTAGTGAGTACTTAACATTTCATGGTATTACAATCAAAAACAGAGCAGAGTTCATCCATAACAAAGTGATACTTCAACAACATTTTAATCGCTACATAAAAGAGGGAGGCTTTCCTAAAGTAACCTATCTGAAAGATGATGTTTTAAAAAAAGAGATACTCAAAAGTTACTATGACACCATACTTCTTAAAGATATAGTAGCACGATATAAGCTTAAAAACTATCAACTTCTCAATGAACTCTCTTTGTTCGTTTTGTCAAATAACGCTACGATTAATGCCTACAATAAACTAAAAAATAACTTTTCTACCTCTTTTGACACCATAAAGGACTATATGGAGTATCTGCTTCATGCTTATATGATTTTAGCTTTACCAAAATTTGACTATTCGCTTAAAAAACAGATAGCCAATCCGAAAAAGTTTTATGCCATAGATACAGGTTTTTCCAACTCGGTTTCGTTCAATGTTTCTCAAAAAAGAGGAGCCAACTTGGAGAATATTGTTTTTCTTGAACTACGAAGGGCAAAAAAAGAGACTTATTACTTTAAAACGCAAAATGGTTTAGAAATCGATTTTTTAATACGCCATGAAAACAGCGTAGAGCTTTTGCAGGTTTGTGTAAGTTTGGAAAATGAAGAGACCTACAAGAGAGAACTTCGTGTCTTTAGTGAAGCCAAAAAAGAGATAAAAGAAGAGGTCGTGTGTAAGGTTGTCTCATTAGATGATAGCCAAATGGTGGAATATAATGGTGTAAAGATAGAGATAATTAATGTGTTGGAGTGGTTGGTAAAATAGTACCAATATAATCTGTCAACCCCCAATGGAACGTTTGCTGCTCTTTTGGCAGTAGAGAATTTACATGTAAATTTCAACCTCTTTAACCAGAGCTTCAAGAGGAAAGCGTTTGCTGTTTCTAAACTGACTTTTGTTAAAAGTCTGTTGGCGTTTGGCGAGCTGTGCTGTATGTGTGGCTATGAGTTCGAGCATGACATCTTTAGTGATTTTTCCATCTAAATACTCAAGCACCTCAACCATTCCAATAGCGTTCATAGCCTTAGGCGCACGATGGTATTTCTGTTCTAAATAGGCTACTTCGTCAATTAAGCCCCGGCTTACCATGTTGCGGGTTCTTTGTGCAATGCGTTCTCGTAAAACATCACGACTCACATCAATTTCAAAAACATTCAAATTTTCAATGACAGGTTTGGCAGGATGCTTTTGAAACCACTGTGAAGGTGCCATGCCTGAAGCCTTGTAAATTAACATCATCTTAAGAATTCGGTAAGAATCATGACGGCTAATGTTTTTCATATACGCGTTATCAACGCTTAAAAGTTCACGGTAGACGGCATCACTGTCCTGCATTAACGCGTTTACATGTAAATGAAGTGTTTCGTCAATGGGAGGCAGTTCAGAAATACCGGTCAGTAAACTTTTTAAATAAAAACTTGTTCCTCCGACAATAATGAGGTTTTTGCCATCATCAGCAGCAGCCCCTTTGGCTTTGTGGTAATAAGCAATCACACAAGAGACATCAAAAGGCTCATTGGGATAAATCTCATTAATGCCGAAATGCCTGACACGGTTGAGTTCATCTTTAGCGGGTTTTGCCGAAGCAATATTAATTTCTTTGTAGATACTGAGTGAGTCAATGGATAAAATGTAAGCATCATATTTGGCAGCTAACTCCAATGCTACATCACTTTTACCCGAGGCTGTCGGTCCGATTATCGCAATCTCTTTCATTGAGAAAGTATATCGTAAAATAACATGGTAAAATACTACAACATTTTAAAGGGATGTCTTTGCAAACAATGATTCAAAAATTAAAAGATTTCAATGAGCTGGTGATGTTTCAGCATACCATCTTTTCACTGCCTTTTATTTTTATTGCCATGATTGTGGCGGCAGAAGGATGGTTTGGCTGGAAACTGCTGCTGCTGGGACTTTTTGCTGCTATTGGCGCACGGAACTTTGCCATGGGACTTAACCGTTACGCCGATAGAGTGTATGATGCCAATAATCCGCGTACAGCCAACCGTCCAAGTGTCGATGGTCGCATCTCTGCTACTGCCATGATGGCATTTACGGCTGCAAATGCACTACTGTTTATTGTCGTAGCCTATATGATCAATGCCTTGGCATTTTACCTGTCAATACCGATTTTGGCAATTTTGGCGAGTTACTCGTATTTTAAACGTTTTAGTGAATGGGCACACCTGGTTTTGGGCGTCTCATTGGGGTTGGCTCCCATTGCCGGTGTGGTCGCTGTTGAGGCATACATTCCCATGTGGTCACTCTTTTTAAGTTTGGGCGTGCTGTTTTGGGTGGCCGGATTTGATCTGCTTTATTCGCTGCAAGATATTGACTTTGACAAAGAAGAGGGACTTTTTTCCATCCCCTCACGGTATGGGGCAGAAGCAACACTGTTTATTTCGGCACTCTTTCACAGCATGACGATTCTTTTTTGGCTCTTCTTTGCGGCTGAAGCGAATTTAGGTTTTTTTGGATGGCTTGCCGTGCTGTTTAGCGCGCTGATGCTGGCGTATGAGCATCATCTTGTTCGCAAAGACTTTACTAAAATTGATCGCGCCTTTTTTACCGTCAACGGCTATTTGGGTGTGATGTTTTTACTGCTTGTGATGATTGACAGGAGTATGGTATGAGTGTTCGTTTGGTGCCGGCACCCATTAGCATTGATTTTGAACCGGTAGCAGAAGCAAAAGATGCGATGCTGCGTGAATTTCACCAGTTAAGCGAGAGCGATGAAGATCCGATTGCGCAGTGGCTTAAACGCGCCAAAGGACGCGGTGAAACGGCAGAGAGTGACCCGGTACTGCTCAATCTTGTCGTGGAGCTTCACCGTAAAATTGACCATCTGGAACAACTCATTAAAAATGAGACGCCCCAACGCCTGCGGCTTGCGCAACATGCCATGATTGAGGCAATCGGTTTTACGCATTTGAAACTGAAAGAGCCTTTGCTCGTAGCGCAACAGCACTATTACGGCAGAGTTGAAATGCCGGTACATCCCAGACATGATATTGCAATTTTTTTTACGGCCGAAGATACGACCAGGGCAAAAATCACTAAAATACATGAGCGGGACGAAAAAGAGTGGGCAGCGTACCTGACCGCACGTGAACGGGTACTCATTCGAGAGATGCGGGAGATCAAACGGTGATGGGCTTGGAATATCTACTCGTTGGCATAGCGCTGATACTACTCGTGGTCATCTACTACATCTACACTAAAGATATCCACACTTCCAAACAGTTGCGTCGGGTTGCCATGGCGGTTGAGACGCTGCATAAAGAGCTCTACCTGCTCGATAAAAAGCTCAGTCGCCATATTCATGAGACACCGCCGGTCGATGAGGGTGTTTGCAGTGATGAGCGCATTCATGATCTTGAAGCGAGCATGAAAAATCGTATGATGCCTCTTGAGCATTCGGTGAAAGATCTGCACCATGCACTGCAACAGCATCGCGACGATATGGAGCATAAAATACGGACACTTGAAGACACAATACGCCAACTCTCGCTGCCGACCTCGGTAAGCGGTATGGATGACTCCCGTATTATTGCGCTGTATCAGCAGGGGGTCGATATTGCCGGTATCTCCAAAGAACTGCGCCTCTCCAAACCGGAAGTAGAATTTGTTCTAAAGCTTCATAAGATTCGATGAATAGCCCTACTTTTAAAACTTTCATAAGAAAATTTAGGTATACTTTCAGCCTCTCAAATTTAGAGTTGGTGTGCGCTCGTAGCTCAGCTGGATAGAGCACT
>QNZR01000034.1 GCA_003978475.1 Sulfurimonas sp. | reverse complement strand
GGGAATCTCAGGGGTCATATTACGTGCAATAGGGAGCAGTCGCTTGGCATCAATAAGCTCAAGTACTACCAATGACTCATAATATCGTGCAGCGTCACTGGCGTGCTTCGTCTCAATGATGCGCTGTTTTTGGCACGACATGATACCGATAACAATGCAAGCAGTGTCGATGCGGTTGATGCCTATTTTAATATTGCCGAGACCTTTTACCATCGTTATTTGGAGACGAAGCACGCCAGCGACGCTGCACGATATTATGAGTCATTGGTAGTACTTGAGCTTATTGATGCCAAGCGACTGCTCCCTATTGCACGTAATATGACCCCTGAGATTCCCGCATATCTTAATCGTGATTATAATGTTACTATGTGGCACGCAGGCGACGACAATGGACTTGCATCATCGTATAACAGTACCCGAAATTTAGCCTATTGGGATATTGCATATGATGCGGACTATTCGCGCGCCTACGTCGCAGCGGGCAATGACGGATTTGATCTGATAGATACGGGCATAATGAACCGGCGTTTGGGAAATTATGAACAAAACGTGAGTGGTTTTGGCATGGGTATTACCTATTTTGATCGTTTTGAGAATCGTTGTATTGCGGTAGCTTCGATGGAAAATGACGTCCTGTTTTACGAAGCATCGTTTTTTGATATTGATGACATACGCTACAGCAGCCGGTTTGTTCCGGGTATAGCAGGCAGCAAAGCGTATGACGTGGTATATGCCAGTACGAATGCCCATAACAGTGAACTGCTGCTTGTCGCAAGCGGCAAGGCGGGGCTACAGGTAGTCGATGTGAGTCATTTTAGCTGTGCAGGTTTGGCAGATCTCAATGCCTCGGATGTTTTGGGAAATACCCCCATTGGAACGCAGACCTATGGCGTTGCCATTGCCAACAATCGTAAAATCATCTATATTGCTGATGGGAGCAACGGGGTCAAATCCATTGATATTTCAGGAGCCTCACCACAGCTTCTTGATACCATATCGTTACAACATGCCACTCAGGCCTATAAGATACATTTGGCTCCCAATAGCAGCGAGCTTTATGTTTCAACCGATACCGGAGTAGAGATTTTTAGCAGTGATGACACCGGTCGTTTGGTCTATAAAGGGTATTATGCAACACAAGGGAGCCGTGCCAATACATTGGGAGAGACCATTAAAGTTGATCGTTCCCGCAATGCTAAAGCACTTTTTGTTGCCGATGTGACGGGAGGATTGAAAATTTTGGATGTGAGTGAGAGTCGTTATCCCAGATTGTGCGGTGTGGCCTACTTTAAGTCGGGTGATATTGCGCAGCGCAGTGCCGTAAGGGATGTGGCACTTGATGAATCAGTCGGGGGCGTGACACGGCTCTATATTGCCAATGATGCCGATGGGCTAGTGGTGATTGATGATGCAAGAACCCTGCTTTTTGAACATTGTAAAGGATTGCTAGATTGAAGGATTCGCCGGAATATTTGCAAAAAAAGGCGTTTGTAGAACGTTTGATGACCTTTTATGGCAGAAATGTTGCCGTAGAACTGCTGGAAGATCCTAATATTACGGTGCATAAGGTGCATCTTAGCGATGCTAACCGGATGGAGGGCATTGTGAAGAAGATTATACGGCTTGCGCAAGAGCGTGACGTTACCATTGCCTACCATGACAAAGCGGCGCTTTCGCGTATCTCAAAAAATGCCAAACATGATCAGGGTGTTGCCGTCGATGTGCTTTCGCAACGTTATTTACATGTAAATTTTATTACGGAGTCTTTTGCCAAAGGGTATCGTCTTTTAGCCCTTGAAGGGATTCATAACCCGCAGAACCTGGGGATGATTATCCGTTCGGCAGCCGCCGGTAAGATTGATGGTATTATTCTTCCTAAAAAAAACAGTGCCAAACTTTCTGCGCTGGTGATGAAAGCGAGCGCGGGAACGCTTTTTAAAATTGACATTTTCTATTGCGATACGCTACTCTCGGCGCTCACATCGCTTGTTAAAGAGGCGGAGATTTTTGCTTTGAGTTCCCATGCACGGAAAAGTCTGGAGACACTGAGCCTTCCGAAAAGGTCAATTTTTGTTCTGGGAAATGAGAGCGAGGGAGTGAGTGCAGAGCTTCTCTCCTTGTGTCATGAGAGCATTGCCATTCCCATGAATCGTGGGGTAGAGTCGCTTAATGTTGCCGTAACCGCCGCACTGATTGCCTTTAAGGCTTGAGCGCCTTTTAAGACGTTAACAGCGCATAGGGTCGGGTTAGCGCCTGAATGATCTCATCGACGCTCATATAGCGGCTTTTGCGTACATACTCTTTACCTTCTAAAAAGATGAGTACGGTTGGAATACTAAAGACGTTGTATGCAGCGGCAGTCTCGCCATCGTGGGTAACATCCACGGTATGTAGCTGCATTTCGGGAAATGCAGCTTTAACAGCCGTAACAAGTTTGGGCTTTAAGGCATGGCACACGTTGCATGAAGGGCTACTAAAGTAGAGCATGACGGCGCGATGCTCGTGAAGTATTTGGGTCAGTTCATTCTTATAAGTCGGCATGATGCGGATATCATAACGATATTCAGCGTGCATTGTCAATAGCGCGTTATGTATTAAGAAATATAACGCTATACTTTTGTACGATGTTTAGAATTAGAGAGTGCCGTGCGGATGGCGTCCAATGTGACTTGAGAACGCTTCGAACGACCGTTAAGTTTTCGCATACGCCGATATTAACCAAAGCCGACGTTGCCCAAGTGGTTCTTGTCTATTTTAAGAAGACGATGTGATGAAAATACATGTAGCTGTGATACTGTTGCTGTTGGGTACTCTGCTGATGGCAGAACGCATTAATGTTGCCGTCGCCGCTAATGTGAGTTATGTGATGGATGCTTTAAAGCAGGAGTTTTACAAACAGTTCCCGGAGACTGAAATCAGAGTGATTTTGGGAAGTACCGGAAAATTGGCGGCACAGATTCAACACGGCGCTCCTTACGATATTTTTATGGCGGCAAATATGACCTATCCCCAGACCCTCTATGAGAAAGGGCTGGGGGTTGGCAAACCGCAGATATATGCCAAAGGTTCACTGGCATATTTTAGTGTGCATGAGCATAATATGACGCAGGGCATGTCACTGTTAACGAGTCGGAGTATTCATACCATTGCGATTGCCAATCCGAAAACCGCACCATATGGAGCTGCCGCAATACAGGCATTACGGGCATCTCACTGTTATGAGGCTGTGAAGGACAAGCTGGTATTTGGTGAATCCGTTTCGCAAAGTGTGGCCTATGTTCTGCATGCTGCTGATATCGGTATTATTGCCACATCGGCACTTTACAGTCCAAAGATGCAACGCTTTCGTCAAAAACGTTATTGGAGTGAGGTGGATCGTACCCTGTACGCTCCCATAGAGCAAGGTATTATTGTATTGAAACGTGCACAACATTCTCAAGCGGCACAAGATTTTTATGCGTTTATGCTGGGATCACGCGCGCAGCATATTTTGCACCAAAGCGGGTATCTTCTACCATGAATACATTGGCGGCACGTATTACCCACAAAGAGCAGGTGGAGCCGTTGCATTTGCTGCGCTGTGCGGTCGGAACACAGTCAATGACAATGTTGAGTCTACAGATAGAACCGACACTTAACGTAGGCATGCACGTAATCTTAAGCGTTAAATCAACCGATATTATGCTAAGCAGGCATGGTGATGTTTCACTGAGTGTCGGTAACCGCTTGCAGGCCAGGGTAACCGGGGTACGCAACGGCACCCTTTTAAGCAGTATTACTCTTGACGTAGAAGGCATGGCGTTGGAGAGCATTATGACGCTGCAGGCGTCACTACAGCTGGAATTGCATGTCAATGATGCGGTTACGGTGTTAATTAAAGAGAGTGATATTGCTTTATGCTAGAACTTGTCACATCCATAGAGTGGATCCCGTTTTTACTCTCGTTTAAGCTTGCCGGAGCGACAACGATGATTCTTTTTACGCTGAGTCTGCCTTTGGCATGGTACCTCTCTCAGACAGAGGCAAAAATCAAACCTTTCATTGAAGCACTTACGGCACTTCCCATTGTCCTGCCACCGTCGGTTCTGGGATTTTACATGTTGGTACTTCTGTCTCCATCTTCCGCCGTGGGTCTATGGTTTCAGGATCTTTTTGATACGCAGCTGCTTTTTAGTTTTACCGGACTTGTTGTCGCAAGCTGCTTCTACTCCCTGCCATTTATGGTGCAACCTCTGCAGAGTGGTTTTGAGTCACTGAACAAACGAATGCTCGAAGCCGCATACATTTCAGGGAAAAGTAAATGGATTACCGTATTTCAGGTGGCGCTACCCAATATGAAACCGGCATTGATGACGGCACTGATTATTACGTTTGCACATACGGTCGGAGAGTTTGGTGTTGTGTTGATGGTCGGTGGCAGTATTGCCGGTGAGACAAAAGTGGCATCGGTGGCTATTTATGAAATGGTGGAAATTATGGATTATGCCGGTGCGCATATCTACTCCGCATTGATGATTGCCATGAGTTTTATAGTGTTGTTGGGGGTATATATCTTTAATCATCGACAGCGCTATAAAACAGGAGGGTTGTCTTCATGATCGATATTGACATTAACAAACCGCTGTTGGGCAGTTGCGGGACGATGCAACTTTGTGTGAAGCTGTGTATTGAGTCGGGAAGTTTTGTTGCACTGACAGGAGCAAGTGGTAGCGGGAAGACCACATTCTTACGTATTTTAGCCGGTTTGGAATCGGCTCAGGGTCATATTCGTATTGGCAGTGAGGTATGGCTTGAGGGCAGCAGAGCTTTAGCCCCGCAGCAGCGCCGTATTGGATTTGTTTTTCAGGAGTATGCCCTTTTTACCCATATGAGTGTTGAAGAGAATCTGCTTTTTGTCGCAAAAGACAAAGCTCTTGCCGAAC
>QNZR01000205.1 GCA_003978475.1 Sulfurimonas sp. | reverse complement strand
CTGTTAATGAGATGCATCTCTTCTTGGAAATCTCCATAGGTCATTGCTTCTAATGAGTTAACCCCACGCAGTGCCGCTTTATGTTGCAGGGTGACATCATCAACGTCTTTAAACAGATGCAATTGATGGCGTGTTGGAATCTGCTCACGCAAATCTGAAGGTACCGTCCAGTCAATCGTAATGTTGGTAAAAGGACTCTGCCCCCAGCGCGCGGGTACATTTAAATTGTAGATAAAACTGCGAATCGCTTTTTTAACTTCTTTAAATTCAAGCTGGTCTTTAAAAAGGTAGGGTGCTAAATAGGTGTCAAACGAACTAAATGCCTGGGCTCCTGCCCACTCACTTTGTAAAATTCCCAAAAAATTTGCCATTTGACCCAAAGCTTCACGAAAATGGTTGGGAGCGCGTGATTCGACTCTGCCTCTAACGCCGTTAAAGCCTTCATCGAGTAAGACGCGAAGACTCCATCCTGCACAATATCCGGTGAGACAGTCTAAATCGTGAATATGATAATCGCCGTTTCGATGGGCATACCCTTCTTCTTTAGAGTAGATTTTGTCAAGCCAGTAATTGGCAATGACTTTGCCGGCGGTGTTATTTACCAGTCCGGCATTGGAATAACCGGTATTGGAGTTGGCCTTAATGCGCCAGTCGCTGCCGCTAATATACTCTTCTATGGTTTGCGTTGCATTAATATAGGTGGTATCTTCATTAAGTCCCAATTGATGTTCCCGCTGCATTTTATGGGTATGACGGTAAAGCAGAAAAGATTTCATAACATCAAAGTAGCGCGCCTTGAAGAGGGAGTGCTCTATGAGGTCTTGAACATCTTCAACCGCGGCAACACGGCGGTCTTGCAGTGTTGTTATAACATCAACATACACGGAGTTGTCATAAGGGGTAGATTCACTCTGAAATGCTTTTTTAATGGCATCTTCAATTTTATAAGGGGTAAAGTTCTGAGATGTGCCGTCTCGTTTGAGTATGGTTTCTAACATTGCCTCTCCTGTTGGATGAAGTACGATGTTATGTCGATGTGTGGCGATGTCAGGGAACCTCTAAAAACCTTGTGTCAGGGTGTCGCAAGATTTTGAGAACTGCCCGTAAAAGTCAGTTAACTTCTTTAGATAGTTGAACGAAGAATTAACGCTTTGAATCAATAAGGCTTCGTTATCTAGAGTTGAGTTAACTGAAATTTGACATAACACACACAGGAGAATTATAGACTAAGAGTTTGTCAGATTATGTCAAAAATTAAAGTTTGTAATAAAATATATAAACATCTCTTTTATTTGGTGTGCATGATGTAGCCGACACCGTAATTACTGGTAATGGTCTGGTCCGGAAGTTTGGTTCGCAGACGCTTGATGAGTGATGTCAACGCATGAATACTAAACTCTTTTTCGGGCTGGTCTTCGTAGAGATTATAGTAGATGTCTTCATTGGAAATACTCCGGTTGGGTCTTTTAAGCATCAGTTCAAGAAGGCGCTGTTCCCGTTTGGTCAGATGAACATTTTGTCCGTTGTGTTGCAGTGTATGATGTTTTTTATCCCAGATAAACCCCTCTTTTAACCGTACGGTACTTTTTTCGCTTTCAATCTCGTCTACCAAAGAAAAAAGAAGCTCTTTAAGCGTATCGCTGTGAATGGGTTTGATGAGATAGCGTACCAGATGCAGTTCAATGGCTTTAAGAAGCTTCTCTTTTTCTGAGTGTGCCGTGGCAATGATGACCTTGGTCAACTTGTCATGCTGACGAATATTCTCAACCATGCTCAGCCCGTCAAGATTGGGCATATTAATATCGGCAACGATAATATCGGGTTTTTTGGCCGTATAGATTTCAAGAGCTTCACGACCGCATGATGCCTGATATACGGTTGTAAAAAAGATCTGAAGATACTCTACAAAGTACGCGCGCAATGCGTGTTCATCTTCGGCAATCAGAACGGAAATATGGTCTATTTTTTTATGCATGGGTTACTCCTATACTAAATGTGGTTCCGTGATCATTGCTGGTAACTTCCAAAACACCGTTCATACTGCGTTCAATGATCATTTTGGTAATATACAGCCCCAACCCCGTACCCATAGAAGGGTGTTTGGTAGTAAAGTAGGGTTCGAAAATGCGTTCGATAATATCCTCACCAATGCCTCCGGCATTATCGGAAATTTCCAAACGTGAGAGGGTGTCACGATGAAAAAAGGTAATACGGATACACGGGTTTTCAACAGCATGCTGCAATAGGGCATCTTGCGCATTGTTAATAATGGCCATCACCGCCTGCACATACTCATTCATATATCCGTTGATCACTAGAGAATGATCGCCCTCAATATGCACGGCAATACCATGTTTTTTAATATTGGGGTGCAGCACTTCCAACGCCAGAGTGATCGCCTTGCGAATGCTAAAGGGCTGCTTTTGCTTATTGGGTTTGAAAAAGCTCATAAAATCCTCAATGGTGCTGGACATATAGGCAATGTTTTTCTCCATGTCTGCCAATTTACATGTAAGATCTTCTTTGCTGAGCATATCATAGTTGTTTTTCTCTTTGGTAATGGCAATAAGCGTGTTGACAATGGCAAGGGGTTGGCGCCACTGATGGGCGATGTTGCCGATCATTTCACCCATTGCCGCCATTTTTGACTGCTGAAACAGTAGGCTCTCCTGCTCTTTGAGTGCCTGATCCTTGGCGCGAAGAGCCTCGATGGTGTCAAGCAGTTCACTGTTGTATTTCTCCTCAATATAGAGACCGCAATCGAGATTTTTCATTTTATGGATGAGGTCGGCAATGTAAGGCTTTTGGATAATGGAACCGTGTTGCGGGGCAATAAGTTCCAGGTCGAGCTGCTCAATTTTTTTAAGGGCATAGTTAAAAATATCTTTACTGGGCATATATTCTGCATGAAACTGTTTGGCCTGATCAAAGTAGTCCGCTTTGGCGAAAAACTCCCAGGACTCTTCAATGCCGCCGAAAATATCGCCCGAAAACAGTACCTTGGAGTGAGGATCGTAACTGACAAAGGCTCCGGGAGAGTGGCAGTAGGGGGTTGTTAAAAACTCTAAACAGATGCCTGTTCGGGTTTGAAGCCTGAGTGCCTGTTTGTCAATCTCATAATAGGCGGAAGTCGTCAGGTAATGTTTAATGAGCGGTGTCATACGGCTGTGAGTGACAATGCGCAGGTCATGACGCCCGATTAAGCGCTCCAGATCCGGTACCGAGGCGCATAAATCAGGATCTTGATGATGCAAAACAATATATTTGATCGCACTGATATCGGTAATGCTTTGTACTTTTTTGACCACGGCAGCAAACTCGATCATGCTGCCCGGATCAATAAGAATGGACTCATCGCCGTTTTCTATGAGGTACGGGTGACACTGAAACGGATCATTTTCAAGATACATACCGATCCAGTAGATGTGGGGAGCAATTTCAACCGCACTGTTGTAGTCAAAGGTCTGCATAGCTAACCGAAAAGTCGTCTGAAAAAGCCTTTGTTGCCAATGGCTTTTTCAATCATAGCAATATATCGTTCAATGGAAGCAGCGCCCAACTCATAATCCTTGATCATCTTGTCTTCGCCGATACTGACGCAAAACGGAACACTCTGAATGTCATATTTTTTGGCAAGCTTGGGATTTTGAGTGACATCGACTTTGCAGATACAGGCGCGATGACCAAAATAGGTCTCTAAAATATCAAGCAGGGGAAACACTTCGTGACACGGACCGCATGTCGGCGAGTAAAAGTCAATAAAGAGTGCTACATCCGTCTGCTCTATTGTCGCGACGTAGTTGGTATCGGTCAGTTCCAGTGCCATAGATCCCCCTTGGAGTGTCTTCATGATGTAAATGGCTATGAAAATGATAGCTAACAAAGAGTAATGACGCAATGAATCCCGGTGCTTTATAAGGGTGTGACAGTCAGTTTTTTTTAAAGTTTATTGTGGCACCGCAGTGGAGAAGAGTGTAAAATCGGTAATTGACGGTACTATAATTTAAAATGTCGTACCCGGTCTAATGCTAAACTAGGAAAAATTTCGCTAGAATGTTATTTATGGATAGAAGATTGTTTATAACAGCGGCTATAGCGTCCCCCATATGGGTGAAAGACCTTTTAGCGGCTGAAAAAGATATTATAATAGGTAGCGACGAATGGCAGACATTTGTCGATTTACGCAACAGGCTGCGTCGTGTGAAAAAGGTTGTCGGGTACGGAAATTTTAATATTATCTCATTCGATCGTGCGCGCTATTATGCCAGACATTACGCAGTGATCGGTGCCTTTTCACATAAAGAGCTGGATCTGGCAGAGCGGCTGTTTTATGAAGATCCTAAAAAATACGGTTTTTTCGGAGAGCGTATTTGTGATAGTATTACCGAAACGATTGCACTAAAAGATGTTAAAAAAATTCCTTATACCGGGCATTATCTTTTTAAAGGAAAGCCGATGGAGGACTATTTTCGTCTAAAAAAAGATATTGGAGGTGAGATTATTTTGACATCGGGAGTTCGAGGTATTGTCAAGCAGATGAGCCTCTATGTTGACAAAATATACGGTTGCAAAGGCAACATTTCGCAAGCTTCGTTTTCACTGGCTCCCCCGGGCTTCTCGTACCATAGCTGTTCCGATTTCGATGTCGGAAAGCGGGGCTGGGGGCATAAAAATTTTACCGCCAAATTTGCACGAACCAAAGAGTTCCGAAAACTGCGAAAACTTGACTATATCGATATGCGCTATACCATTAACAATGAGGAGGGGGTACGGTATGAGCCGTGGCATGTTAAAGTCATATAGAAGGCTCCTACCGTTATTTCTGTTACTGCTTTTATCCGGGTGTACATTCTATCAGGATATTTACCAGGATGAGGGCGATCTGGTGGCTACTCCGGCACCTGAGCATAATGCCTCTTCCAGTCAACCTGAAGGCGAAACGGCAGATGAGTC
>QNZR01000141.1 GCA_003978475.1 Sulfurimonas sp. | reverse complement strand
GACCACTTCCAATCAAGGGCACCCGTTCTATACTATAACATAGCCACCTCCTGGGTCAAATGATGCAATACATCACATCTTATCAGGGCTCGTATAACTGGTGTGCTATTTGCTTGTACATAACAACAATGAGACTCAATAACCATTGAATGAGCCTCAGTTTCCGGTCAGAAGTTGATATATTTCATAATGAAGCTTTAACACCCTTTTTGCTCATAGCTGCACCTTTGATCTGTCAACCCTTTTTGGTACAAAGAATCAAGCAGACTTTCTAAAATAAGCCTGCCACCACTTCAGTTCCATTTCCAATGGCGATAGATAGCCATTGTAACTGTGCAGCCGTTTTGTATTATAAAACCCGATATAGTGCGTAATGGTATTGATTGCCTCCTTTTTTGTTTGAAATTTGGTTGGATAGAGCAGTTCCGTTTTCATGGTGCCAAAGAAACTTTCCGATACGGCGTTGTCGTAACCGTTGCCTTTACCGCTCATACTCTGACGCATTTTGAATGTATGAAGCAGTGTTCTGTACTCCTGTGAAGCATACTGAGAGCCTCGGTCAGAATGGAAGATAGCATCAGGGGCAAAGCTGCCACGTTTACGATCTGCCTTGATCAGCGCATCACTAATGAGGGATGTTTGCATATGATCTGCAATTGCCCATCCGACAACTGCCCTGGCATACAGATCGATGACTACGGCAAGATAGAGCCATCCTTCTTTCGTTTTGATATAGGTGATATCGCCGGCATAAACTTCATTGGGAGCCGAAGCGTCAAAGTTCTGATCAAGCAGATTGGGGCTGATGGACAGCGTATGCCGGGAATGGGTGGTAGTGATTCTCAAACGCCGTTTGGTTTTTGCTCTTAAGCCCAGCTTTTTCATTGCGCGAGCAATACGCCTTCGTGAAACGATCCAGCCGCATGTATTATCAAGTGCTTTTTTGATGCGTCTTGTTCCGTAGGTACGGTAGCTCTCTTCAAATATCTCCTCAATATGCCTGAACAGATCATGGTCTTTGTTACATTCACCATGACGGGAAACCCCAAGCAGACGACACATCATCTTTATGGGAAAGATGCTCCTGTGCTCTGTGATCCACGCGTACTTCACAGGGTTTCTTTCGCAAAGTACGCCGTCGCCTTTTTTAAGATGTCGCGCTTCATCGTTAATCTCACATTCTCTTTGCGCAGGCATTTCAGCTCGGCTTGAAGATTATCCTCTTTTTTGTCTGTTGCTATAAGATGATGCTCTTTTCTGTAGCGATGCACCCATCCGTACAATGTTTTTGGATGGATATCCAAATCTCGTGCTATCTGTGAAATGTTTTGCTCTTTTTGCAGTGCCATTTCTACTGCTGAGCGTTTAAAGCCCTCTGGATACCGCTTTCCTGCTCCACCTCTTGGCATAGAATTCTCCTTCTTTCATTGATGACATTTTAGTAGAAATCCTTTGTACCAATAATTGTAGCCAGATCAATCACATCGCATGCATCTTTTGTTACATCTGAAATTTTTACTTTATAACCTTTTTCAGTAAGATTTCTTTCCGTCAAATATGCGAGAAAGCTGTTCAACTGTCCTTTTACGTCAAAAATGGAGTATCCGGCTGTGACTACCAATACGTTCATTACTCCTCCAATATATTTATTTGTTACACATAACCATTCATTCAAGGAATACTATAACAACATCAGCATTAATATACAATATTAAGAGTACGCAATTTAGGTCTGCCTCATTTTACATGTATTTTTGTGGCATAAACACTTCTCATCTTCATCGTATCTTCATTTTGATTCTATAGAGTATCATCCTCACAAAAATCATACATTCGAGGTTCATTACGGTGCATAGTCGATTTTCGCTTTTACTAATTATGGTCGTCATCTTTGTAGGAGTCAGTGCTCTTACCAGAGTCGTGTTGTTGTTAAGCTGTCTCAACAGTGTTCATTTGTCATTATGGCAACTAACGGCAATATTTGGTATTGGGGCTTTTTATGATCTTGTCGCTGCGGCTTACTATTTTATTCCTCTGGTTATCTACCTCATGATCGTTCCTTCAAAACTGTTCTATAGCAGGTGGCACCAGCACTTTTTGTACGGTCTACTTTTTGTAACAGGTTTTTGTATTCTCTTCAATGCTGTTAGTGAATGGTTTTTTTGGGAAGAGTTTGGAAAACGTTTTAATTTTATTGCGGTTGATTATCTGGTCTATACTCATGAGGTCATTCACAATATTTTGGAGTCTTACCCTATTGCGCTGTTGCTTGGCATCATCGCTCTGCTTAACACATTGGTGTTTTACTTTGTCGTTTCTCCGTCCTCATGGTTTCGCAACGCGTTCGACCGCCATGCTTCGTTAAAAAGCACGTTAACAACAGGCGTGTTGCTACTTCTGGTGCCGCTACTTTTTTTTATGCTTCTGGACAAACAGCATTTGAGTAACATTTCTCACAACACCTTTAACAATGAGCTGGCAAAAAACGGGCTCTACTCGCTTTTTTCCGCATTTCGTCACAATACTTTGGAATATACCGAATTTTATAAAACCAAAGATCTCAACACCGTGATGGCGCAGCTTGATAAGCTCGAAGGGTTCAATAACACCCATAGAAAACAGATACAAAGCAGTGGCAGTGAACAGCATTACAATATTATGCTCATCATGGTAGAGAGTCTCAGTGCAAAATATATGGGAATATACGGAAATCCAAAAGGACTGACACCACATCTTGACGCTTTGGCGAAAAAGGCACTCTTTTTCGATAATCTGTATGCCACCGGCACCCGAACCGTCAGAGGTATGGAGGCCGTTACCCTTAGCATTCCTCCGACACCCGGACGCAGTATTGTCAAACGCCCCGACAATCACAATATGTTCTCCAGCGGCTTTATTTTTCAAGATAAAGGCTATCACAATACCTTCATCTATGCCGGTCATGGCTATTTTGACAATATGAATGCCTTCTTTTCGCATAACGGCTTTCACATCGTAGACCGAACCCGCTTCAGCGATGATGAAATACATTTTGCCAATGTATGGGGTGTCAGCGATGAAGATCTCTTCGACAAAGCCCTCAAGGAGTCTGACAAGAGTTATGCAAAACAACAGCCTTTTTTCAATTTTATTATGACCACATCCAATCACCGACCTTACACCTACCCCGATGGGAAAATTGACATTCCTTCACATACCGGTCGTGACGGCGGTGTTAAATATACCGATTATGCCATTAATGAATTTTTACAAAAAGCCCGAAGCAAACCGTGGTTTGATCAGACCCTGTTTGTCATTGTAGCCGATCACAACGGAGGCAGTGCCGGAAAAAATACCCTACCGCTGTGGCGCTACAAGATTCCACTCATTGTCTATGCTCCCAAACTCATTAAGCCCCAAGTCGTTCACAAACTTGCCTCTCAAATTGATGTGATGCCGACGCTTATGGCGCTGTTACATTTTCGCTATGAGAGCATGTTCTACGGTCATGATATCCTCGACAAAACATTTCATGAACGTGCCTTTATCGGCAACTACCAACAGCTTGGGTATCTGGAACAAAACCGCTTAACCCTACTGTTTCCAAATCGACACTCCAAAACCTATGCCGTAACAGAACAGCGTTTGGATGGGGTGACCTACCAAGAAACTCCTCTTAACAGCGATGATGAGCTGCATGCCATTACCTACTACCAAAGTGCCGGTTATTTTTACGACAATCATCTCTATAGCCGTCACCCACTTTAGGTAGACGGCCGCTATTAGAAAAGCAAAAGCATCGCTACGCTATAATCGCGAAAATTTTACTAAAGAGGACTCCCTATTGAGAAGTCATTACTGTACCGATTTAACGCTTAATCATATTGGAGAAGATGTCACCCTGTGCGGTTGGGCGAACAGCTACCGCGACCATGGCGGCATTATTTTTATTGATCTGCGCGACAAAAGCGGGCTCATTCAGCTCACCTGCGATCCGGCAGACAATGTTGAAGCACACAAAATTGCCAACGATGTTCGTGATGAATTTGTACTCATAGCAAAAGGAACGGTGCGTGCCCGGGGTGAAGGTTTGGTGAATCCACGCCTTAAAACCGGTGACATTGAAATTGTTGTTCATGAACTCATTATTGAAAATCGCAGTGCGCCCATGCCGTTTGTCATTGGTGACACCAATGTCGGCGAAGAGACCAAGCTTAAATATCGCTATTTAGATCTGCGCTCCAAAGCATCATACGACACTTTTAAGTTACGCTCCAAAGCATCCATCGCCGCGCGCAATACTCTGGACAGATTGGGATTTTTAGAGGTTGAAACTCCTATTTTAACCAAATCGACTCCCGAAGGAGCACGAGACTATCTGGTACCCTCACGAGTACACGACGGCGAATTTTACGCCCTGCCCCAGTCACCTCAACTCTTTAAACAGCTGCTTATGGTCAGCGGATTTGACCGCTATTTTCAAATTGCCAAATGTTTTCGTGACGAAGACCTGCGTGCGGATCGGCAGCCCGAGTTTACACAGATTGATGTCGAAATGAGCTTTTGTACCCAAGAAGAGGTCATAGAAGTTGCCGAGACCCTTTTAAAAGATATTTTTACTGCGGCAGGACACAACATCGAGGCTCCTTTTAACCGTATGACCTACCACAGCGCCATGGAGCAGTACGGTTCCGATAAACCTGACTTGCGTTATGACCTCAAAATGGTGGATGTTATTGATATTTTTGAGCGGTGTGATAATGATATCTTTGTCAATATTGCCAAAAATCCTCGTGCCAATCGCATTAAAGCACTCAGAGTACCCCAGGGCGACACCGGATGACGGCCACCCGAAGTACGACCTTCACCACCACCGTGCGGATGATCAACCGGGTTCATAGCAACACCTCGCACCGTCGGGCGTACACCGCGCCAACGCGAGGCACCCGCCTTGCCAAGCTTGCGCAGGCTGTGCTC
>QNZR01000168.1 GCA_003978475.1 Sulfurimonas sp. | reverse complement strand
GCACATGCCATCGCTGCTTTTGCCTATCGGACACCCGTTCCGATTTTTGATGCTAACGTCAAGCGAATTTTATACCGCTATTTTGGCAAAAAACAGGCATCTGAAACGGTGCTTTGGGATTATGCTTATGAGCTTTTTGATGCAGAACACCCTTTTGCATACAATCAGGCAATGATGGATCTCGGTGCCCTGGTATGTCGTGCCCGGGACGCGGCATGCTCCATCTGCCCGTTGGAGGCACAATGTTATGCTTCCAAGCGACATCCGCTGGCATACCCTCAGAAAAAACCAAAAAAAAGTATCCCGATTCGCCAAAAAGATATCATGGTATTTACATGTAATAATACCTTTGCCCTGAAGCAGCGGACAAACCGGTTTTTAAAAGGATTATGGGGTTTTATTGAGTATGATAAAAATACATGTACGAAAGGAAAAAAGCTTGGCTCACTGGTTCAAAAGTATTCTCACTTTCATCTGCATGCCGATGTTTATGTGCATCATGAACACATTGAAGGGTATGACTATTTTACGCTAGAAGAGATTCAACAGCTTCCTTTGAGTCAGGCAGATATTAAAATTGTGGCGATGTTATGCTAAGTGGTACCGGGGTATTGTTTGCTTAAAAATATAATCTACTTTGAAATAAAGAGTGTTTTAGTCTGAATTTTGATATAATCTCGCAAAAAATTTCGTAGATGAAATCGATTGGAGAAAATTATGGGTATACCTCAGCCGGCGTTTTATATTTTTAAGTGTGAGCAGTCCAACCCTCCGGGAATGCCGAAACCATCGTGTGTGAATCCGCAAACACAAGACCTTTTTCAACATTTAGCGCAAACTTTGATGCAAAAAGGTATAATAGGAACAGTGCAACCGATTCGTACCTCGTGTATGAATCGCTGTAATGTTGGTCCGATTATGCTAGTAGAGCCCGGGCATGTGATGTACGCACAGCTTGACAAAGAGAAGATCTCTCGCATTATTGATGAGCATATTATCGGCGGCAATGTGGTCGAAGAGTATGTTATTGAGAGTGAACTATGGGATGATGCCATTTCCCCCGAAGATATGATGAAACAGATGGGAAGATAAAAAGTTATGACAATTGAAATGCTTTACAGCAAAATTCACCGTGCTACGGTAACGGATGCAAATCTGAATTATGTTGGTTCTATTACGATTGATGAGGAGCTTTTAGAAGCGTCTAACATGCGAGTAGGGCAGAAAGTAGAAATTTTAAATATTAACAACGGCGAACGTTTTTCTACCTATATTATTTTAGGAGAGCGGGGCAAGCGCGATGTCTGTCTTAACGGAGCTGCGGCACGTAAAGTTCATGTCGGCGATAAAGTGATTATTGTTGCTTATGCTACCTATGATGAACAGGAGCTTGAACACTATAAACCTAAGGTGGTGATTGTTGATGAGAACAATGATATTGTCGATGAACTCGAAGTAATCTGATGTTTGAAAACTTAGGCGACATGGGAAAGATGCTGGAGTCCCTACAGGAATCTGCTCAGAAAATGGAAGGGGAACTCGCGTCTAAAGAGTTTACCGTTAAGACGGGTGGCGGTATGGTTGCCGTGACCATCAATGGTAAAGGCGAGGTTTTGGATGTCGAGATTGACGATAGTCTTTTAGAAGATAAGTCATCGTTACAAATTCTGTTAATTGCTGCAATTAATGATGCCAATAAAATGGTGGAAGATAACAAAAAAAACAGTGCTATGGGTGTTCTTGGTGGAATGAACCCTTTTGCTCAGAACCCTTAAGACGTTTTTACCACACTTCTGTGACACTTTTTATATCTTTTTATCAAAATAATGCTAGAATCGTATCAAAAAATAAGTCATGGCGGCAATGGAACAGTTTGAACAATTTTTAAGGGCACATCTCCCGAAAGTTGAGGGGTTTCACCCTCATTATGAAACGGCGCTACATGCCATGTTGCTTGCCGGAGGAAAACGGTTCCGTCCGGCATTGTTACTGGCTGTGGTTCGTGCATACAACAAACTGCTGCTTCCCAATGCCTATCATGCAGCCTATGCTATTGAACTGCTCCATACCTACTCGCTCATTCATGATGATCTACCGCTGATGGATAATGCTGATTTGCGTCGCGGAGAACCGACATTGCACGTACAGTACAATGATGTGACCGCCGTCCTGGTAGGAGATGCTCTGAATACTTATGCTTTTGAAGTGTTGGCGAATGCGCCCTTTAGTGATCGTGTGCGCGTCAAGCTTATTCATGAACTTGCTCATAACGGGGGACTGCACGGTATGGTGCTGGGGCAGATTATTGACTGTCATTTTGAAAACCGGCCGTTACAATTGGATGAGATCAAACTTTTACACAATAATAAAACTGCCAAACTCATTGCCGCATCGCTTAAAATGGGTGCTGTTATTGTGGGTGAGAAGCAGGTGGCATCATCGCTGTATATATTTGGGCTGAAGCTGGGTCTGCTCTTTCAGGTGCAAGATGATATTCTGGATGCGACACAAAGTGCTCAAGAAGCCGGTAAACCGACCAATAACGATGGGAATAAAAATAGTTTTGTTACACTCTTGGGTTTGCAGGAGGCGCTACAAAAAGCCGATATGCTCGCAGCAGATCTTTTTGAGCAGATGCAGGCTTTTGAGCTGCCGCTTCAGCAGGAGCTCGATACACTACTAACACACTATATAAACCGACACAAGGATTAATTGATGAGTAATGAGATGCGCCAAAAGATGGCAGATACCATACGATTTTTAGCACTGGATATGATTCAGGCCGCTAATTCCGGGCATCCGGGTGCGCCACTGGGGTTGGCAGATGTTGCCGTGATTTTGAGCGAACATCTTCGGCATAATCCCCAAAATCCTTCATGGCTTAATCGTGATCGTCTGGTCTTTTCTGGTGGTCATGCAACGGGACTTATCTATGCACTTTATTATCTTTGGGGCTACGGGCTAACATTGGATGATCTGAAAGCATTTCGCCAACTTGACTCCAAAACTCCCGGACATCCGGAATATGGGCATACCGCAGGTGTTGAGATTACCACCGGTCCTTTAGGACAGGGTGTGGCGAACGGTGTCGGTTTTGCTATGGCAGCTAAATTTACGGGAGCACAGGTAAACTCCGAAACAGCGCCGGTGATTGACCATAACGTCTATGTGCTGTGTGGTGATGGTGATCTGGAAGAGGGGATTAGTTATGAGGCGTGTTCTCTTGCGGGGCATCAAAAACTTGACAATCTGATTCTTATTTATGACTCCAACCACATTACGATTGAAGGCTCAACTGACTTGAGTGTCTCAGAAGATATTCGCAAACGTTTTGTGGCTCAGGAGTGGGAAGTTATTGAAACTGACGGACATGATTGTGATGCCATTAATGCCGCCTTTCTCAAAGCCAAAGCCGCCAACAAACCGGCACTCATTATTGCCCATACCGTTATTGCCAAAGGTGCGGCTACCATGGAGGGTCTGGCAAAAACACACGGAGCGCCTCTGGGTGAGAAAGAAATTGCCCTTTCAAAGCAGAAAGCGGGGTTTGATCCGAAAAAGAGTTTTGATGTCGGTGATGATGTTTTGGCTCGATTTCGCTGTGCTGTGGAGAAGGGAGATCTCTATGAGCGTGAGTGGAATCATTCACTAAAAACCTTACCGCTGGCAGAACAAAATGAGGCACTTTCTGCATTGCTGCATCCGGATGCAACACGTATTCAGTGGCCACAATTTGATGCCGCTGATGCAACACGCAATACTAACGGTAAAATTATGAATGCTATTGCTCGGGCAATGCCGGGGTTTTTAGGCGGTTCTGCCGATCTGAGCCCTTCAAATAAAACTCACTTAAATGAGATGGGGGTATTTCCCAAGGGCAGAAACATTCATTTTGGTATTCGTGAACATGCTATGGCTGCCATTACCAATGCCATGGCACTCTATGGACCGCTGATGCCTTTTAGTGCGACATTTTTTGTTTTCAGTGACTATCTTAAACCGGCGGCACGTATTGCAGCGTTGAGCGGTATTCAGCAATTTTTTGTTTGGACACACGATAGTATCGGTGTCGGTGAAGATGGCCCGACACATCAACCTATTGAGCAGTTGAGTCAGTTTCGTGCTTTGCCGAACTTTTATGTCTGGCGACCGGCAGACGGCAATGAAAATGTGATCGCATGGCAGGTGGCGCTGGAGATGAGACAGGCTCCTTCAGCATTTGTCGCTTCTCGTCAAAGTTTGCCATTGCTACCGCCTGCTGTGAAGGGGAGCGCTGTGTACGGGGGCTATTTGGTGAGTGAAGATGCCCATGCCGTCGTGACACTGATGGCTTCAGGTTCGGAGGTCTCGTTAGCGTTGGAGGCGAAAGCACTTCTCAATGCCAAGGGTGTATCTGTTAATGTCGCCAGTATTCCCTGTTTTGATCTTTTCATTGAACAGGAGCAGCACTATATTGACAAGATTATCCTTCCTGATGTTAAAGCGGTTGCAATCGAAGCGGCGCGTGCTATGGAGTGGTACAAACTTGCCGATGAGGTCATTGCCATGGAAAGCTTTGGGGCATCGGCACCGGCCAATGAACTTTTTAAAAAATTTGGATTTACACCGCAAAGTATTGTAGATCGCATCCAATAGTCTCCTGGTTATAGACCCAGAAAGGATACTATAGCCATTTTTCTGATATAATTTGTTTATGAAAGTTATATTTTACGGTATTATTGCATCGTTGATGCTGATGGGATTTTTAGGTTGCGGCACTGCCGGAACTGATGATGAAAGCTATGAGGTTTCGGTGTATTCCATTGCTCCGGTGTTGCGAGCGGTAGTCAAAGATGCCAGCGGGCAGCTTGGCATTCAAAACGATGTGCATCAAAACCGTTACACATTCTCTCACAAGATTGTCTGGCCCGTTACGGTAACCAGTGATGGTAAAGAGAGCTATATCGATGCCGACTTCAA
>QNZR01000039.1 GCA_003978475.1 Sulfurimonas sp. | reverse complement strand
TTTTAATATTGTCAACAATTTTATTACCTTTTGTTTTTGTAATTAGAACAATTACCTTTTCATCTGAAAATAGAAGTCAGGTTACTCCTACACTTTTTGAAGTTTTAACTGCATCTATCCAAGTACAGTGGTATATTGGATGATCAGCTGTAATTATTCTAACTAGATCACCATTTTTCAGTTCAGTTAGAAGAGAAGCTTGCTTTTTATTTACCAAAGCACCACTTGCACGCTCACCGATCTGTGTATGTACTGCATAAGCAAAATCCAGTGCAACGGCACCGCGGGGAAGCGTATAGGCTTTTCCTTTCGGGGAAAAAACACTAATATCTTCACTGTAAAGGTCATTTTTAATGAGTTCATAAAAATCTTCTACCGACTCATTCTGGTACTGAAGATTATGTAGCCACTCCAGATTGACACCGCGTTCCGAGCCTCCTTTATATTTCCAGTGTGCGGCGACACCAAGTTCGGCGGTTCTATGCATTTCAAACGTACGAATTTGGACTTCAAAAATGGTGGTACTGGAAAATACCGTTGTATGCAGTGTCTGGTACCCGTTATCTTTGGCAATGGCAATATAGTCTTTAAAACGTGAACTAAGCGGCTGAAAATTCAGATGAATCAGCCCTAAAACATTGTAGCAGTCAAGGGGTTTTTTAACAAGAATACGAATAGCTAAAAGATCGAGAATCTCGTCAATACCAATACCCTTACGCTGCATTTTCAAGTAGATGGAGTAACTGTGTTTGACACGACTTAAAATCTCGAAATCTTCCACCATAAAACCATTTTGAATAAGGAGCTGATTGACGCGGTGTCGAAAACCGTTTAACTTGACCTCAATAGCCTGATAATTCTCTTCAAGATACCGCTCAATCTCCGCTTTCTCTTCTTTAAACAGATATGAAAAGCTCAAATCCTCAAGAAGGTTTTTTAAGAAAGAGATACCCAAACGATGCGCAATAGGAGCATGTACTACCAGTGTTTCTTCTGAAATACGGTGCTGTTTCTCAGGTGGCAGAGCATCAAGTGTGAGCATATTATGCAGTCGGTCACACAGCTTTACCACCAGCACGCGAACATCTTTAATGGATGCTAAAAGCATTTTGCGAAAGGAGAGTGCTGAAGCTACCAGTTTTTCGTTGGAGCCTGAAGGCAGCAGATTTTCGCCACGAATGGCATCTATTTTAGTCAGACCTCCAACCAGATGTGCGACATCGGCACCAAAAAGGGTCTCGACCTCTTCAATGGTTGCCGCAGTGTCTTCCACAACATCATGAAGCAGTGCCGCCTTAATCATCGCCGTATCTTCTGTAATGGACGCCACAATAGCTGCTACTAAAATAGGATGCACAATGTAGGGTTCACCGCTTTTGCGTGTCTGTCCCTCATGAACGTTTAGGGAAAAATCCAAAGCCTGCTGAATATCTTCACTCGGAGAAATACATGTAAAAAGATATTCCGTTGCGGCAGCAACATCTTTGAGGTGTGTTATTTTGTCAATATTTAATCTGCTCAAATGGTTGCTCTTATAATATCTATTCTTTACTAAAACCCTTAACTGAGATGACACCCTCAGCAATTTCCATGAGTGCTAAATCGGCTGCTTTAATAGTTTTCAGATCAATATTAAGCCTGCTCTGAGCACCATTTAAAAGTTCATCTGCCCGCTTTGCCACGGCAATAGCAAGCCGATAACGATCCAGTCCTTCAATTTCCAGGGCTTTTGCGGTTAATGTCTCTAATCTCATCATTTTTCCTTTATTTTACTATGGAACAATTCTCAAGATTGCCGTTGACAATATCGAGTAAATTGCCCGCTTTGAACATATCACATACAACAATAGGAAGGCGGTTGTCTTTTGCCAAAGCAATGGAGGTATCATCCATCACTTTAATATGGTCATTGAGCGCCTGATCATACGAAAGCGTTGCCAAACGTCTGGCATCATCAAACTTGTTAGGGTCTTTATCGTAGACTCCATCAACTTTGGTGGCTTTAATAATTATTTCCGCACCAATTTCAACCGCACGCAGTGTTGCTGCCGTATCGGTAGTAAAAAACGGATTTCCCGTACCGGCGGCAAAAATAACCACACGACCTTTCTGTAGATGACGTACGGAACGACGTTGGATATACGGTTCGGCAATCTGTTCCATTTTAATCGCCGTTTGTACCCGCACTTTCATACCGGCATGTTCACAGGCTTCCTGCATGGCCACCGCGTTGATAACTGTTGCCAGCATTCCCATATAATCTCCGGCTGTACGACGAATAATGCCGTCTTGTGCCGCCGTCACTCCGCGAATAATATTACCGCCGCCGATAACCAGTCCGACTTCAATACCGGCATCTACGAGTGATTTAATCTCTTTGGAGATATAATTCAAGATTTGAGTGTCAATGCCATGACCGGCATCTCCTGCTAATGCCTCACCGGAAAACTTCACCAATATACGCTTATGACCCATTAAACACTCCTTGAACGATGCCCGTAACACTTAAAAATCTGTGAATTATATTGAAAAATCGCTTTAATACGGCTTTGAATGAGAAAAGTATCTCTAAAAAGAGGGGTTAAAAAATGCAGAAGTCAGGTTTAAAAACGGAAAATCCGTTTTTAATGCTTAGAGTCCCAAAGACTGAAGCGTTTTCAGTGTTAACGCTCCTTGAGAGAGTTTGTTGTCTTTTTGGTATGCTTGTACCGCTGCTTTGGTTTCAGCATTGTACACGCCATTGACTCTTGAAATTTTATATTTTTTTGCTTTGAGCTTTTTTTGTAATTTTGAGATGATATTTGCCTGCGTATTGGTTTGACACAAAACCGGTTGCCAACGCAAATACGGCTCCGATACCTGCACTTTTTTCACATAGGTCGAATACACTGCCGGAACGGTGGTTTTTATCTCTTTTGCCGGAACATCCACGACCCGTGTTTTCACCATTTTACAGATACCCGGGATGGTCTCTTCTTTAGTCGTTGCCGGCGTAACCAATACCCGTGTTTTCACGGTTTTGTAGACGGCCGGAATTTTGACCTCTTTGGTTGTTGCCGGAGTTGCCAGCACACGTTTTTTAACATTTTTGTAAACAGCCGGGATAGTGACTTTTTTAGTTGTCTCTGGAGTAGCCACCGCTTTTTTCGTCACGGTTTTGTAGACGGCAGGAATTTTGACCTCTTTGGTAGAAGCATCTTTGACTAGGACTTTTTTTGTAACCGTTTTATAAACAGCGGGCACTTCAACCAAACACATAATCTCGCCCGTACCATTATTGACTTTTTCAATTTCGCCCCGACCCTTTTTCCATTCCGTATGCGCCGCCTTGACAAGCACTTTTTCTTTGACGGTCTTATACGTTGCCGGCACTACGACGAGCTTGGTCTTTTCCGGTTCAACCATGACTTTTTCGGTAACACTCTTGTAGGTCGCCGGAATCGTGATAATTTTTGTACGCGGCTCGCGTATGGTTACTTTTTTCTCAACAACCTTGTAGGTTGCGGGAATCACTTTAATTTTTGTTTTTGCTTCTTCTACAAGCTGTTGTACCTTCTCCTGTTTATACGTTGCCGGCACCAATACTTTGGCATAACATTCACCCGGCTTGGCATTAGGCGGCACCAAAGAGTTTGAAATGGCATTAACATCATTACTTTCAACAGAAGTTTTTGTTACCTCTGTAACAGGCGGCGTTACCGCAGCAACAGGTTTGTTGGCTATGCGCTGAAGCTTGGCTTCACTCTCTTGTTGACCTTTTTTTGCCGACTCCAGCTCTTGTGTCAAACGCTGAATTTCACTCTCTTTTTTGGACAAAAGATCGTTCGACACATCTTTTGTCGAACATCCCGTTGTTCCTAAAATCAAAACTGCCAAAAGTGCAGATGTTTTGATATATTTAACCATTTTAATCTCTCCTGTGTGTTATATAGACAAGAATACTAACTAATAATATATAAAACAACAATAAATTACGATAATGTCATTTCATAATTTGTATGTTATAATTCTCAGCAACAAATATTATTAAGGAGTCAACGTTGAAAAAACTTTTTATTTCATCGTTAATAGGTACAGCAGTATTCATGAGTAACATTTATGCTCAAGATTGCATTATGGTAAAAGATCTGAATGTCGCATTTAAAAATGCTTCGACGACATACATGAATAATGCGGAAAAACAGGAAGTGGCTGACTTTGCCAAATTTTTAAAAGAGACAGGGCTTTATGCTCTCATAGAAGGGCATACCAGCTCAAGTGCCTCCGCACAATATAACTATGATCTCTCAACCGCACGTGCCGTCAAAGTGCTTAATTCACTCAAAAAGCTGGGTGTCAATCCAAAACAGATTCGGGCTATGGGTTTTGGAGAGAGCTCACCTTTATATGACAACCATACCAGTGAAGGTATTAAAAACCGACGGGTCATTGCGGAAGTTTTTAATAGCCGAAGTGAACTTATGGATTATATTGCATCTGAAAAAGCACGGATTAAAAATATTAAATATCAAGAGCAGTGGTAGTACGCTTGGTCATGATGCGTCTTAAACGTATCATGCCTTTAAAAAAATGTTCCAAATCTCTTCTACAGAACACTTTTTTAATGGACTCCTGATGTAAATTCAACTAGAATACCCTGACTATAATTTAAGGATATTCTCAATGCCGCAAACCCCACCTTTTTTAGACTTCAACCTCAATCTTGAGACCTTCATTGATGAACTGAAGACCATCACTTCAACACATGACAATACCATTAACAGACTTTTAAATATTGAAGCAAAAAACTATCAAAATTTCATCAAACCTTTTGAGATGCTTGAAGAAGATCTCTCACAGTTTTTTACACCGCTCTCACATATTAATGCGGTCAAAAATTCTGAACTGACCCAAAAAGTTTATGCCGAAGCACTGCCCATCATTACCGAATACTCCACCAAAATCAGTCAAAACATAGCTATCTACCGTGTATTTCAACAGATCAAACAACAGGAGTATGCGGCACTAAATCATGAAGAACGTCGGGTCATTGATCTCAATATCCTCAATTTTGAACT
>QNZR01000071.1 GCA_003978475.1 Sulfurimonas sp. | reverse complement strand
CCCACTTTTTTCGCTCCCTTGGGTAGCTCAATATTTTGAAAGTTCACGTCTATTCCTTTGTACTGTGATACCGGTATCTTAACACGAAAACTCTAAATGGCGTTATGCTCTTTTAGTTTTGGGGAGTGACAACGACCATGGCGTGTCGGGTAGATATACGTATGGTGTCAATATGCTATGACATATGACCAAAGAGAACCAGTGGCATGATGAAAGAGAAACAATTTATCTTCTTTTGGCTATAGTTTCTCAGAACAAACGTAGAAAATTTACATGTAAGTCACTCAATGAACAACCGTATGCAAACCAAAGAGACACTGCTGCATTCCCAATTTGGACACCAGACCTTTCGACCGTTGCAAGAAGAGGCGGTCGATGCCATTTTAAGCGGACGTGATCTGCTTATGATCTTGCCTACCGGTGGCGGTAAGTCCCTATCGTACCAGCTCCCGACACTGCTTATGGAGGGCACTACCGTTATTGTGTCGCCTCTGCTGGCATTGATGCATGACCAGGTTCAGAGTCTTCAGGCGCAAGGAATGCGAGCACAGATGCTTTCGTCAATGCAAAGTGCCGAGGAGTCTCGTGATATTCTTTCCCGTCTGTATCGGGGTGACATTCAGTTTTTGTACCTCTCTCCGGAACGTCTCAATACCGATGCCATGCGCCGAGTGCTTCAAGACATCATCCTCAATTATTTTGTCATTGATGAAGCACACTGTATTAGTGAATGGGGGCATGAGTTTCGATCTGATTTTAGAGCACTGCACCGCCTTCGTGAGTATTTTCCCCATACTCCTATTGCGGCATTTACCGCTACGGCAACCCAGCCGGTGCGAGACGATATTGAACGGTTGCTGCAACTTAATCATCCGTGTAAGCTGCAAGGCAGTGTCTTTCGTAACAATTTGCATATCAGTGTCCGTCACCGCATGAACGATGGGTATGAGCAACTGCTTAGTGTGCTTCAGGAGCACGCAACACATAGTGGAATTGTCTATGCGTTTTCACGTAAGCGCGTTGAAGCCATAGCGAACTTTTTGCAACGTAAAGGTTTTAAGGCCGCACCTTATCATGCCGGGCTCTCTACGGAACGGCGACATGAGGCTTTTAGAGCCTTTGTGTATGATGAGGTGTCCATTATGGTAGCTACGATCGCCTTTGGTATGGGAATAGATAAAAGTAATATTCGTTTTGTGGTGCACATGTCGCTTCCAAAAACACTGGAAAATTACTATCAGGAGATGGGGCGTGCCGGACGTGACGGTGACAATGCCGATGTTGTGTTACTGTTTGGTGCTTCGGATCTCCTTCAGCAGCGACGTTTTATTGAGATGCATGATGATGAGCACTATAAAACACAGATGCTGCACAAGCTCAATGCCATGCACCGCTATGCGACAAGTGAGAGCTGCCGTCACTCTCAGCTTGCCAGATATTTTGGCGATACCATACCGGTATGTGCCACCTGTTGCGACAACTGTCTGGAACCTGAATATGATAGATGCGAGATGACGACAGAGGCGCAGATGCTGCTTTGTACTGTTTACAGGACGGGTCAGGTATTTGGTAAAAACTATGTCATTGACATATTGCGCGGTTCGAAAGAGCAGAAAATTTTGGCCAATGGTCATGATACGCTTTCGGTGTACGGCATTGGCAAGACATTGAGCAAACAGCAGTGGTTGGTAGTATGTGAGCGGCTGCTTGAGATGGAAGCACTGCACGTCAATGCCCATCAGGGTCTGGTATTGACCAAAGACGGACAAACGGTGATAGTGGGTAAAGAGAAGGTACACATTCGTGCGGATCGTTTGAATGTTCAGACCAAAACCCTCACCAAAGCCGCACTAGAACCGTTGGAGTATGATCAAAATCTATTTGAGTCCCTTCGTACGTTACGCCATGAAATAGCCAAAGAGCAAGGGGTGCCGGCATACATTGTTTTTGGCGATAAAACCCTTAAAGAGATGGCGGCAAGATGCCCTCAAAGTCAAGAAGAGATGTTGCAAATAGGCGGTGTTGGCGAGGTTAAGTTTGCGCGTTACGGGGCGGCATTTTTAACGCAATTGCAGCAACACTCTTGATGGCAAAAAATGCGCATGAAACAGACGATTAAAAAAGAGGTGCTCTCAACATTTACATGTAAAAAATATTTTGAATGTTGGCATTGATGACGGGATTGGTTGCGGAAGCTGGATTTGAACCAGCGACCTTCGGGTTATGAGCCCGACGAGCTACCGAACTGCTCTATTCCGCGGTATTTGGGAAGTGTCTTACATTGAATGTTATTGAAAGTATAAGAGTATTAGTCAAATAGATAGTAACAACAAAGTGGTGGCCTGTCTCGGAATCGAACCAAGGACACAGTGATTTTCAGTCACTTGCTCTACCGACTGAGCTAACAGGCCACGTTTAAGAGGTCGAAATTATAGCTACAGAAGCTTAAAATTTAGCTTAATGCCCCGACATGCGCTTTAAATGCGTCGCCTCTTGCGGTGTAGGAGGCAAACTGATCCAAGCTTGCCGCTGCGGGAGAGAGCAGGGCAACGCTTTGGCTATTGTGGCGTCGTGAAATTTCGCTGACGGCGGCATCTAAAAATTGAGATATGACATGCTCAAGGTGGTATTGTTTTGCCAGTGTGCCCAGACGCGAAGCATTGGAGCCAATGAGATACAGGGTTATCTTTGAGGGAAATTTTTCGAGGGCGTTGAACAGCGGTATCAGGTCAACTCCTTTGTCATCCCCGCCCAGGATCAGGTGCAAAGGATGATCGTCAAAGCTACGCAGTGCTGCACATGTGGCGTCAATATTAGTGGCTTTGGAATCATTCACCCAGAGCCTGCCGAGCGTGTCGTAAATACGCTCTTGACGATGGGTATCCATGACGAAAGTATTGATGGTGTCATAGTGACTTTGGTTATAGAGTATTGTTTCAATACCCAAGGCAATGACGGCATCGAGTAAAAAGACTCCGTCAAACGCAATTTTTTCCAGATCAAAGCCAAAATATGCTGCGAGATCATGCTCGTTGTCGTAGAGAATTTTAAACCCGGCCGTCGGGTAGTGAGCATATTTCCGCGGTAAAATGACGGCCTCTCCTTCGCGCATTTGTCCCAAAGGCTTTAATTTGTCATGCTCATATGCCTCCATGCTGCCGTGCCATCCTATGTGGTCGGGCGTAATGGGTAACAAGACATAAATATTGGGGTGGGCATGGCGGGTGTAGTGCAGGGTAAAGGAGCTGGTCTCCAATACCCAGATGGGCGCTCTGACATCAAGCAGTGCTACCGGGGTACCGATATTGCCACCACAAACTGCACCGCGGGAGGCAAGCATGTGCGTTATCATCTGTGTGGTCGTGGTTTTACCGTTGGTGCCGCTTACCCAGATGGAAAAAGGCATCTTCTCAGCATAGAAATCATAATCACTCATAAGATGCTGCGCTTGCTGAATGAGCGGATGACTCGGTGCAATACCGGGTGAAGGAATTTCCAAAGTAGAATATTTCGGGTTAAAAAGATGTGAAGGACAGACGCGATTTCCTTCAGTATCGGTAAAGGGTTTGGTGACTTTATCGTCATAAAAAATACATGTATGTCCCGATTCGGCAAGGGCTTTGGTGGTTTTACCGTAACCAAAACAGCTGATGATATTTGCCATTAGCGTATCTTTAACGTGACAAGTGCCAGCAGATTGGAGAGCATGGCAATAATCCAGAAACGGACAATAATTTTATTCTCTTTCCAGTTTTTCATCTCAAAGTGGTGGTGAATGGGTGCCATCAAAAAGACCCGCTTGTTGCGCAGTCGGTAGCTGCCTACTTGTAAAATGACCGAGACGGTTTCGATGACAAAGATCAGACCGATGAGAATCAGCAGAAACTCACTTTTGGAGATAATAGCCATATAGGCAATAAAGGCTCCCAGCGTCAGTGAACCGCTGTCACCCATAAATACTTCGGCAGGGTGGCAGTTAAACCATAAAAATCCGGCCAAAGCTCCAATGAGTGCCGAAGAGATGATGGCTACCTCTCCCACATTAAAATGGGGCATCAAAAGATAGTCGCTAATCACAGCATTTCCGGTAATATAGACGATGATGCTCAATGATGCCAGTGACGCAATAGAAGGAACCGTTGCCAAGCCGTCAAGTCCGTCCGTAAGGTTAACGGCATTGGACGTGCCCACCATGACAAAGATCCAAAAAAGCAGAGAGAAAGTACCCATGTCAAAGAGTGCGGTTTTAATAAAAGGGATGTAAAGCTCCGTGTTAAAACCGGCATAAAAAATTAAAAATGCGCCGATGAGAAGGGACGCTCCTATTTGCAACAGCAGTTTAATGCGGGCACTCAGTCCTGCCATATTTTCATTTTGCCGTACTTTGCCATAGTCATCCTGAAAGCCGATGGCCGCAAAAAGAGATAGCGTCAACAGCCCGCCCAAAGCATAGGCACTGCTAAATTTAATGGTTAAAAGCGAAGCAACGACCGTAGCCATAATAAAGACGACGCCTCCCATAGTCGGGGTTTTTGCCTTGTTCTGATGGCTCTCGGGTGCCCAGTCATTAATCGGCTGATGATGGTCGGCATTTTGTGCCCAGCGAATAAAACGCGGCATGAAAATCAGTGTGAAAATAAGGGATAGAAAAAAGGCAATACCGGCACGAACCGTAATGTATTGTAAGAGATTGACATCGAAAACTTGATAGATCCAGTAAAGCATAAAGTAGTGTATCCTAGGTTTAAAGTTGCGGCGCAAAAACGGCTTAAGTACTTGAAAGCGATATTTTAATATAATTGCACAAATTTTTTGATTAAAAAGGAGCGCTTTTGTCAAAAAAAGCCATTCTCGTCATTACAGATGGTATTGGATATTGTGCCCGCACGGAATCCAATGCCTTTTATCATGCCAACAAACCGACCTATGAGAGGCTGTTTCACGAGGTGCCTCATGCTCTTATTGATACGTTTGGTTTAAGTGTTGGACTGCCGGAGGGTCAGATGGGCAATTCGGAAGTTGGACATATGAGCATCGGCAGTGGCAGGGTGTTGTATCAGGAT
>QNZR01000216.1 GCA_003978475.1 Sulfurimonas sp. | reverse complement strand
TATCTGCACTAAGAGCAAGCTTTTCAAAGTTATCCATTGTGGGTTCAATACGTTGCAGCGCGGCTTGAATACTCTGCTCTTTGAGGGCATCAGGGCTGGTTTTGAATGAGGAGGAGAAGAGCCCTTCACAGGCATATCCCAGAGCTTTAAGTGCTGCATAGGCAGTAGTGGTGCCCGAAGGGATGCTTTCTCCAAGAATCAGGGTACCACTTTTGGGGGTATAGACCCTTGCTGCCGCCATTCCTTTGAAAAAGAGTTCGCGACTCTTCAGATACTGCGATGAGGTAATAGCGGGTGAAGGCGTGATGTGAAAGTCAAGAACACCACAATATTTTGGGGGTGTCTCCAAGCCAAGATTGAGAATTTTCAAGGTACTGAAGGGCTTGAGTTTTTGGGCGGCTCGTGTTAAAAGTGCCGGTGTAGGAGTGCCATGGGATACTGATATCATTTTTGGAAGTGAGAAGACGGAACCTGCGGTAATGAGTTCGGCATCGAGGGTGGGAGTCAAGGGGATGATACCGGGATGACCTGTTTGAGTGATACCTTCAATAGTACATGTGTAGGTCACCGAGGCTGCGAGCAAAAAATCGGCTTCGGTGGGAAAGCCGGTTACTTCGGTATGGTCATCAATGCGGCGAATGGGCATAAGAGAAGTCTAATACTTTGCTTTCAATCCGACAATGAAGGAGGTTGAAGCATTAAAAGGATAAATAGCATCATCGTGAATCCATAAACCGTTTTTTTGATCGAACAGATTGTTGATTTTGGCAAACAGTTCATAATGGTTTTTCTGGTAGCTTGCCGTTATGTCGGTAGAACGATAGGTTTGCTGCTTTTGTGCAAAATTGTTGTTAAAGTCATCAGCGGCATAGGCACTGGAACGGTGGGTATGGAGCAGTGAGAGGGTGACATTTTCATTGGGAAGATACGAAAGCATGACTTTAGCAGTGTGATTGGGAACACCGGGAAGCTCACTGTTTTTGTAGTTATCACCGCTTTCGATCTCTTTGTCAATAATGGCTTTGACATAGTTGTAGTTAAGAGTGACATGAAAGGTTTCGGTAACTAAAAATTTATTGTAGAGATCAAGACCGTATTTGTGTGAGGCATCAATATTGGTGTTTTTGGCATTAACAAAAGTCGGGTCGGCATGGTAGTAGATCTCATTATCCAAATCAACATAATATAAAGCCATTTTAAATTTGTTGTCCGGTGTGATGGCATTATAGCCCAGAGTGACACCAAGAGTTGTCATGGGGTCAATAAACGCGTTAAAGGTACCGCCGAAGTTGAAAAAACGGTCAATGTCGGGTGCTTGATAGGAGCGTGCCAAAGAGACAAACAGGGAGCGTTCGGGACTGAGTCGGTAGTTATAGCCCAATTCCAAACCGTATAGTGTTTCATCGTCATCAAGGGAGTTGCCGGCATCACGATAGCGGTAGCTTACCCTTTCGTAGCGGTAGCCTGCTTTAAAAGTATGCATGTTATGGCGGTATCGGGTCAAGATAAATGCGGCAAGATTGTCTTTGCTTGTGGTGTTGCCATACCCGTCACGTTCCCCGTTAAAAAGTTCCATGCCAATCGTGGTACTCAAGGCTCCTGCGTCATAGTCAAGTGTGGTATTGAGACTATCATAGGTATATTCAGCGACGCTGCCGTAGGTAACATAGCGGGAGGTTTTCTCTTCACGGGAGCCATAAACGTTAACCAGTAGATGGTCGCTCACATCATAAGCAAGTGAGAGCGAGTACACATCGCTGTCATACTCCTGTTTGGAGCTGCTGTTGCTCCCGGCCTGATTGGGATCCTCTGAAAATTCATTGAGCGTTAATGCTCCGCCGTACGTACTCTTCAGGCGACTTGCCTGATATCCTAATGCAAGTTCAAGTGCATCTGTCGGTGTCAGCGTGAGTGATATGCCGCCATTTTTTAAACGCTGTTCATTGCTATTGCCTTCAGCATCCACCGTACGTGCACCCTCACGGTAATAATGTTCTGCATGGGCACTCACCGAGTAAAATTCCGAAGTATACCCCAAAGACAATGAGCCGTCATACGTTCGGTTGTTGCCGGCATACAGACCCAGTTCTATGGCATCGCCCGTTTTGGTCATAATATTAATTACGCCGGCATTGGCACCATCACCGCCGAGAACCACACCGCCGGATTTGATAATTTCAATACGACTGATCGTTGAAGGCGCGATAGCACCGAGCAGTTGCGGCACCATATCGAGATTATTCAGACGACGACCATTGAGGATAATGACGATATTTTCGTAGCCGGTACCGATGCCGTAACCGTGCATATCAAGTTTTTGGGTAAACGGATTGCCGTAAGACGGCACGGCAGTAAGAGAGGTTTGCTGATTTAAGAATTCATAAACACTCTGTACATGTGCCTTTTGAATATCGTCTTGTGTATAAATCTCAACACTCTCAGTGGCACCAAGCTCATCATAATGCAGTGGTGAGGAGCGTACTTCAAGAGGGTGTAGCTTATAGGTTGCGGCATGAGCAAACGATGCAGCACTCACAGCAGCGGCAAGTGACAATAGTAACGGTTTTCGGATCATAGATATTCCTTTGTTGGGGAGGATATTGGGTAGTTGACATGTAAAAGGCGCGGGGTATAAAGAGGCGTTAGACGGGGTGCTATGAGGGACAGAGTCCTCCGCAATATGCTCCGGCGTATCACGTTCAAGCAATAGCAGCGGATCATCTTCGGCAGACACCGACACCTCGATATCTTCGTCATCGGCACAACGGTGATGATGTGCCGCCACCGTTGTCAGGCGACGGGTTAAGGTTACTTGGGCACTGTAGGCCTGAATGGCTGAGAGTGTAAAGTAGTTTTTACCAAAACCTTTGGGGCGCGACATGAACAACCTTGATTTTTTTTGGAATTATAGCACTAAAAGACAGGTATACGAATATGGATGGTATATTTTTTAGTAGACAGGAGAGTAGAATGGGGTATCTGACTATACAAGAAACTCTTGTATAGCGCTTGGTTTAAAGTGCCGTAACGTTTTCGGCTTGTGGACCTTTTTGACCTTCACCTATTTCGTAGGTGACCTGTTGACCTTCTGCTAAAGAGATGCGACCCGATCCGGTGCTGTTGACTTGACGAAAATGTACAAAGACATCGCTTTCACCACTGTTTTGTTGGATAAATCCATAACCTTTTTCTTCATTGAACCATTTGACCGTACCATTAAGCAATTCTGCCATATTGTGTTACCTCTTTATATATAATTGAAAACATGTATTCGAAAAGCACATGTTTCATTGCCTGTGATTATAGCGGTTTTTTGTAATAATGAAGTATGTTACAATACTTATGAGTAATAGAGCCGCTTGTAACTGTGGTTCAAAAGAGATTGAAAGATCGGCGGTAACACAGATGAAACACTCCCATTTACAGCAGGTGGTTGCCTGGATGCAATCTTTTAAGCGTATCGGTGCCGTTCACAGGGTGTCCAATAATGTCATTAAAATTGTTTTTGATCGTGATGACACACTCTATTTCAATATGCAGCGTTCCCATGCCACCATATTTACATGTAATAAGGAAATAGCACGTGCCAAAATATTTCAGGCTCCTTTTGATGTGATGTTGGCAAAGCGTTTTGAACGTAGTCATATTGAGCGTATCACACTACATAATAATGACAAAATTATACGCATCAAAGTCTCACAAAAGGGTACATACAAGGCCTCGTCCTCACTGCTTCAACTGGAATTTACCGGCAAGTATACCAACGCGATTATTATGGATGATAAGGGCGTGGTCGCAGAAGCGCTGCGGCATATTGACGAGAGCGTCTCCTGCCGGACGGTTAAAGTAGGTGAGAGGCTTGAGGATCCGCCGTTGCCGAACTATGTGCCCAAAGCGTATCCTCTTGAAGATGTGCGTACGTTTCTCGATGAGAACTATCGCAAGGAGCAATCAAAAAAACTTTCGGCGCTAAAGCAGCAGAAACTCAACATACTGCAACAGCGTCTTGACGTACTTCAGCGGCATTATGATGCATTAAAGAGCGAGGTCGTACTGCAGAACAAAGCAGCAGAGTACCGCCATATCGGGCATCTTATTATGGCGAACCTGCATGAGATTCGTCCCTTTGCTTTAGAGCTGACGCTGCAAGATTATGATGGCAGCACGGTGACATTGACACCGGCTAAAGCCTTTCCCAACGCTAATGTTATGAAAGAGTATTATTTCAAACAGGCAAAAAAAATGCTGCAACGTTCTAAAAATCTTCACATTGAACGGGAAAATCTTGAAAGCAAGATAACGTATGTCAAACATTTTATACATACGGTACGTACTGCTGAAGACATCGAGTCCATTGCCCTGCTTTTTCCTGAAAAAGCGAAGCAGAACAAAAAAACAGCTCGCGATGACAGGATTGAGACGTTCTTTATTGAAGGTTATAAGGTGCTTTTGGGAAAAAATGAACAGGGTAATATCGCTCTGCTTCAGCAGTCCAAAGCCCGTGATATCTGGCTGCATCTTAAAGACCGCCCCTCGGCACATGTCATCATTGTAACCGACAAACAGAGCGTGCCGCAGTATGTTATTGAGCAGGCGGCAGCATTGTGTGTCAATTTCTCGGTATTTGAGGGAGGCAGGTATCTTGTCGATTATACCCCTCGGCGTGAAGTCAAAATACAAGACGGCGCTAATGTTTTGTATTATCATTACAATACAATCTCTGTTACTAAGAGTTAGCTATAATACCTGTGAGATAAATAATTGGCAAAGGAGTCGTCATGGCAATCTCGGGACCCATTGGAAATGCAATATACGTCAATCAGCAGACGGCAACGGTTGCCAGTGAAAAAAACTCCCTGCAAAACCGGGTGGAACTTCAAAATATGGCAGCGGCAAACGCCTCCGGACGTTCTGCCGGACCGGAGGTCTCATAGACACAGCGGCAGTACCTGGCCCGCTCTTCACGCAGGTCAACGTCGTCTCCCCAAAATACACCGGCCTTTTCGTCGATCATACTGACGAGTTCAAATAGCGCTTCGTAAACGCTGCGGGCACTTTCCAGCTGATCGCGCATGAAAAACCTGTCGGCCAGGCTGAAAAGCGACGATAGTTCGGCGAACTGGTATTC
>QNZR01000087.1 GCA_003978475.1 Sulfurimonas sp. | reverse complement strand
CTTAAGCACTATTATGGATGCTTTGCATCGTATTGTCGATGAAGAGGTTGCTCATGTACAAAAAGGTGATTTCTGGTTTCGTTATGCGTGTGATCAGAACGGTATCGACCCGAACTGTTATTTCGAGATTATCGAGATCTACTACCCCAGCACCTTTAAAAAGCCGCGCAACATTAATGTGAAGGGACGTCAAGCATCGGGATTTACATGTAAAGAGCTGCAACAAATTGCACACAAACCTGTTTGTGACTCATAACGTGTTAACTTTTGATACTTTAAATCGACATATTGACGTTTTTAAATATTATCTGTTTTAAAACATGCCATTTTAAAGTGGAATCCTTATATAATATCTCAGAATGATATTAATTTGAGGAGCATCATTATGGCACATCCTATCAAAACGGCAATGAGCGTGTTCAGCACTCTCTCACTAGGCGTATTCACTGCCTTGTATGCGTCAATGGCGTATGATTCTGCATCCGTACCGGCAGAACCGTATGCACAAGGAGAGGTGCTCATAACGTTTCATGCCGGCTATGCGGCCAGTAGCATTGAAACTGCACAGAGTATTGACAACACTTTAGGAAGTCACCAATATACGCAACAAACCTATAAAAACATCAATTCGGCACTGATTCACTCCAGTGGTTATACAACGGAAGAGCTGGTGAGAAAATTCAACACGCTGCCTTCAGTAGCATCGGTATCACCCAATTTTATTAACCGTTTGGCTGCTGATGTCAACGATACCTATTATGAGGGCTATCAGTGGAATCTGAACAATACCGCACAGATCGGCGGTACTGCCGATGCCGATATTGATGCGCCCGAGGCGTGGGGTCTGGAAAAAGGCTCCAAAGATGTTGTGGTTGCTGTAATTGATACCGGTATTGACTATACTCACGAAGATCTGCGACACAATATGTGGGACGGCAGAGCATATGGACTGCAATATCATGGCTACGATTTTGCTTCAGACAGCTTTGGGAATAATGATGACAACCCGATGCCAACACTTTTGCACGGTACCCATGTTGCCGGAATTATTGCCGCTGCTGCCAATAACATCGGTGTGATCGGCGTTGCACCCAATGTCTCTTTGATGGCACTTAAGGTTTTTCGTTCCAACGGCAACGCTTTTGACAGCGATATTTTAGAAGCACTCAATTTTATTTCTCAAAAAATTGATGACGGTGTCAATATTGTTGCCATCAATGCCAGCTACAACAATAGCGGAAGAAGCGAGGTGATCCGAAATGCCATTGCGAAGCTCGGTCGCAAAGGTGTTGTCGTCTGTGCTGCTGCCGGAAATAACGGTGCCGACAATGATGCGATACCGACTTATCCTGCCAGTTATAATTTAGATAATATTATTGCCGTTGCCGCAACCGATCGTAACGATAAATTCGCATCCTTTTCAAACTACGGCAAAAACAGCGTCGATATTGCCGCTCCGGGCGTTGATATTACCAGTACCATTATGCACAATACGTACGACTTGCAAAGTGGTACTTCCATGGCGGCACCCCATGTTGCCGGTACCGTTGCGCTGCTGGCCTCTTATGATGCCCACAGCAGTATGCGTCAACGCATTGCGGCCATTCTGCAATCGGCTGAGCCACTTGAGTCACTTTACAATAAACTCCATACCTCAGGACGTCTCAACGCCCATAAGGCACTCTTGCATATGCAACAAGAAGATAATACGACGCAAGACGACACTACCGTATGGATAACCGGAGCCTATGGCAACAATGAAGATCGCAACCAGACACTCTCCATCGCCGAGGCGACCTATTTGCGTGTCACGGTTGAGGGCAGCTTGGAGCAGAACTACGATTTCATTTACATTTATGACGCCCAGGGGCATCAGATATTACAACTTGACGGCTCCGTTAATACGACCGTTGTCGTTGCCGGAAACACCATTAAGGCACGACTCGTCAGTGACAATTCCGGCACTGCTGCCGGAGTCAAAGTACGTATTGCGGCGGTACAAAGAGGTGAGAGCTCCGACAACCTAACAACCTGGACAACGGGAAGATACGGTATTAACGACAATCGAAGTCAAAAACTTTGGATTCAGGATGCCACCAGATTGAAAATACATGTCAAAGGAGAGACTGAAGCCGGTTATGACTATATCTATCTTTACGATAAGCAGGGAAAACAGATCGCACAGCTTGATGGTTCCATCAATACCACGCTAGAAGTTGACGGAGATGTTATTACTGCCAAACTCGTCAGTGATTATGCTGTTGTGGCTTCAGGTGTTACCATTACCATTGAGGCTATAGGCAGTGCCGATAAGAAAACCCACTGGGCAACCGGGGCATACGGCAATGACGAAGACCGCAGCCAGACACTTTTTATTCGCGGTGCAACACGGTTAAAAGTCATAATAACCGGTGAAACAGAACGCTATTATGACCGTTTTTATATTTACGACGCCCACCACAACCAGGTCGCTCAAGTTAACGGCATCATCAATCAGACATTAATAGTGCCGGGAAGCCAGATAACCGCACGGCTTGTCAGCGACCATTTTGATACGGCATCTGGAGTGAGTGTCAGCATTAGTGCGTTATAAAATACATGTAAATCTAATATTATGGATGCGCTGAAGGGGGTTGGACGTCGAGCGGGTCGTGCAGATCTTTCACATAGATCAGATTAATGCCCTGCCCTGTCTCTTTAACATCAACATCCAGCCGCAGCCAGCGGTTGAGCTTGTACTGCAAAATAGCGCTGAATTTGGAATCGTTTTTCAGTAAGATGCGTAACTTCTCATTGACTTGTGTTCCCACCTCAAAGCCCAGAGCACCGCTTTCACTGCTAATAATGTTTAAAGTATCGACATGAATACCGGTTGTATCACCAATCATCTTTTTAAGACCCATGCCCAAAATGAGATTGGCGGCACTTGCTCCGCTGAGTTCGTCACCTCCTTCAAATGCCGTATTGGCCGGAGTACCGAAAATGAGATAACTCATAATATCATTTTGACTCAGCGAAGGTGTGGCACTAAAAAGTACTACCGGATCTTCCAGCGTATTGGTGACGTAAATATGGATCTTTTTATAGTCAATTTCACGTAAAATATTGAGATCCAGATAGGGATTGATGGGTGTATCGCCACCAAAATAAAGCTTACTCGGATAGATCTCGTAACGCTTGTCACTCAACATGACGGCGCCGGTACCAATCGTTGCCATCCCCAGCAGTACCAGTGGTTTTTCAGGCTCTTTCCATAACGTAACATCCGGCGTTATGTTCAGGTCAATCTCATGAGCATGATAGCGCAGCGCTTTGGCTGCCGTTATATGCACATTGACAAAGAGATGTGACGTAGCGGGTTCTCGCACATCCTGAATAATAATAATATCGTCATCACGCATGAGGTAATGTTTGCTGGGATAGTAGTTGATCTCTCCTTCGTGTACGTTCACCGAGCCTTCAATACTCATACGCTCCGGCGTATCGGAGACAATAGCAATATCAACTGCTGCACGCAGATCTCCTTCTGAACCGCTGTAGTGAAACTGTTTGCCGTGAAGCCGCATATTGATATGGCGGTTACCGGGATTATACGTCCCCGAGAGTTCCAGGCTGTCATAAATCCATAATCCGTTAAGATGCAGTATATTGTCACGATCCAAAAAGAGTTTGGAGTCATGCTGAGCATAAACGCGATGGTCTAAAATACTGACATTGTACTCATCGACGGTCATATAGCGGTTAAACAGACGCAGTTTCATCGAGGAGTTGTGCCCGAAGTTAATGGTTTGTGAATCACTTTGTGCCACATACCACGGAATGTTCAAATAACTTTCAACACTAATATCGTCATCAATCGTAACAGTAGTATCGGCATACAGCTCGGCATCATAGTACTCAAATTGTTGATAGTGCAGCGGCGTAATGGAGTTGATAAACTCGTACAGCGACGGAATATGGTTTTTTACATGTAATTTGGTACGGTGCGCTTCCTGAATTCCCTTAATATCAAAACGGCTGTTTTTATAGCTTCCCCAGCCATTGAGATGGTCTGAACGTTTAAACAGGGTCACATAGATATCATTGGAACGCAGTGCAACCATACCCTCATTCACATTATTGTAGTGCGTCACAATATTCATGGGGAAAAGATTTTGCGTCTGAATACCGTTCCACTGTGCCGCTTGATGATGCACATCAATGACACCCTGTGTCAATAACTGCTCGCCGTCATACTCAAAGTTGCTGGTAAAGGTGGTGCCTCGGTCTTCCAGGTGCACTTTGCCGACAGCACTCACAGCGGTATTGAGAATACTAATATTGGCATCAACGGAAGCATTGAGATCACGATTTTGCAGCAGTTGCGGCAGAGACGGTATCACATTGCTTGAGAGACGTCTCAGCGTACCGTGAAACTTAAAATGCTGTTGATCATCACTTTGAAGCGTCGCAAAAAGTTGTTTGGAACGGGAGCTGAGTGTCGCATACAAGGCATGGTTATGGCGCAGTGTTACTGCTGCGTCATAATGCATCTCGGGCAAAGCGTAGGGACTGTGAAGTATCTCCATAGCCATATGACTTTGTATCTCACCTTTAAAAGCAATGCCGAGTTGCTGCAGGAGACGTATGGTAATATCGTTATGACTAAGATCATACTTCATATCCATATCCATACGCTCATCACGATAACGGTATGTCATGGCAATGCGGGCATCGTCAATAGAGAGATTACCCTCTTTAAGCTCCAAATGTTTTATGGGCACGCTGGCCTGAAGCTGGGTAGTCGATGCATGAGAAATGCTAATGTGGTAACGTAGCGGCACGGTGCTAAAGAGATCCAGATAAGATTGAAAATACTCCCGGTTCAGTGTGGTGATACTCTCGCCACTAAAAACATTCTGCTGCAAAGAGCCATTGAGTGCCAAAGCAGCATAGCGGGTGGTTATGTTGGCATCTATCTGTTGCACATCAACGACGGCACTGCTGTAATGGCTCTTGTGAAAATACGCATCAATCGTAATCTGCTCGTTTCCGGTTCGCAACGTCATATGCTCCAGCGCTATGGTACGAATGTTTATTGCGGGCAGAGAAAATGTTGTATTGGAATGCTTGCTTTGCGGCAGTGCATTGAGATCAACGGTACCATTTTCGGCACGTACAAGATCTACATTCAAA
>QNZR01000089.1 GCA_003978475.1 Sulfurimonas sp. | reverse complement strand
ATGAGAATACTCCTCCTGTTGTCGCAGCACCTCCCATGAGTCCGTATTTTATACCAATCCGTTCACTCATATTTTTGTTTAGCTCAATAATGCGTGCCTGAACAAAAACCTGGGGTTTTTCAATATCGAGAATGGCAATCATCTCTTTAATATCGTTAATATCCGCCTCGGTTGCCGAAACGACAATAGCGTTAAGCTCTTCATAGGCACTCACCATTGGTTTTTCCGACTCTTTGGCGTATTTTTTCTTCTCTAAAATCGCCGTCAGACTTTTCACGACATTGACCGCTTCACTGTTCTTAAGCGGCAGTACGGTAATTCGCTGTATTGACGAATCGTCTTTAGCATCCAGGCGCTCAACAATGGGTCGCAATATTCTAATGTTCTTTTTCGATGCCAAAATAATAATGGTATTGGTAGCATCATCACTTAAGACATCGACCTTGTTGGAAGACACTTTCTGATTAATCATACTTTTGGCAATAGAGGCAACAGTGGTTGCGATGCGTGAAGCTTTGGCGTTTTTGAGAATCATAAACGCTACCTCTTTCTGACCGTGTGATTTCGCTTCGACTTTTTGCACCACTTTTTTCAAGATGGCAATATTGTCGGGGTAGTCACTGACAATCATACTGTTGGTCTCTTTTACCGTCAGCAGCTTACCGCCTTCGGAGAGAAATTGGCGTACTTTTGCCGCAATGACATCGACATTTTCATTTTTGACGGTAATAAACTCCGTTCGCATCATGGAATCTTTGGAGTACCCTACCGGAAGATTCTTTTTAACGGCAATATTGGCACGCTCAATCTTAAGAAAACTGCCGTCTCGAATGATGGTAAACCCTTTTTTACTCAATACCGAAATGAGAATGTCCATAAGCTCATCTTTGTAGATTGGGGTGCTTGAGACAAAGTTAAGTGTGCCGGGAATCGGTTGGGAAAGAAGAATGTTTTTACCGACAACTTTGCCGACCATTTTAATAAAATCTTCAATTTTAACATCTTGAAGTTCCAGATTGACTCGCTCCCGCTGCTGGGTCTTTGCGACCACCGCCGGTTCTGCCACTAGCAAGACCAACAAGCTTACCATAACAAGCTTACTCATATATTTCATATTCTAAATCCTTTTCTTCGTTTCCACGTTTGACATGTAAAATTAAACTATCGAGGGAATCTATATTGTTATAGAGTTTAAAAACCTGCGAAACAGATCGAAACTCTCTATTGTTAGCTCCGGTAATAATATCGCCTTTTTGTAAACCCAATTGCCCAAAAATAGATTTTTTTTTGACGCTCATGACCTTAAATCCTTTGAGTCTTTTGTTTTCTATAATCTCTTTAATTTTAATATTTCTAAAAATTTCATTGGGGTTTGTAGCATATTTTTGCAACTCCTGACGTTTAATAAATACGGCAGCACCTCCGCCGACACCTTCGAGGAACTCCATGTCATCGGGTTCAACATCACTGATACTGCCTGTCGACACCTTGGATTCTTTAAATTTTAATTCATAGTTTTTGCCTGATTTTTCAAAGACCGCCCGGTCTGTCTGTACATCAATGAGCGTGTAGCCTTTAAATGCTTCATGCAGTGAAATCAAGCTGACAGTTCCGTCATCTTCTACCGCAATAAAAGGCTCGTTGGGGTCGTCATAAATGGCTTTAAGCGTTAAACTGGTCAGGGTATATACCGGCTCGCTCTTGGGGGGCGCTTTTTTTACTTTGGTGATATTAAGCATCACGGAAGGACGGTAGTTGTTGAAAATATTTTTCTGTTCATTGACAATGACATCGACACCATGATGCGGCAGCCAAAACATCATGACCAAAGCGAGAGTTTTGGCAACAGCTGCCATGATGAGCAGGACAAAAAAATGCTGCATCCAATGGTTACTCAAAAGTTGTTTCATAGACATAGCCTCCCGCTTCCGTTTTTTTCAGCCGCTGCAGCCAAAAAGGAGCCTGTTTCAATAATGCCGCAGACGGCTCCAGCAACAGGGTCATATTTTTGTCTTTAAGATGCACTTCTGCCGTCACATCACCCATGTCGGCATGTGCGGTAACATACAGCGTCCACGGCGAAACAACCGAGTGCCGAACCCGCAGCGTCTCAACCTGACCTTTAGCAAAACGACTCATCTCTTTGGAGATGCTAAAATGCTCTACCGTCGCCTGATTGTACAGCAGCAAAGGTACAATGGAGAGTGACTCAAAGGTACCGACATACAGATCATCATAATAGAGTTTACCGTCGTTAACCCTCAGGACAAAGCCGCCGTCATGCACCGTCTCTTGAGCAATACGTACATTAAACTGCTCCAGCTGCGCTTCTAAAGCATAATAACAGTAGATCTTCGGTGTGAAAAAGAGGAGCAGTCCGACAAAGACCGTGGCGTAAATCACCGTAAGTTTCAGACGCTTCATAGTTCAATCTCCAGTGCTACCGAGATATTGGTACTGCTGAGACGATCTATGGTTATTTTTTTCACCGCCACATACTCGTTTAAAATTTTACCCATAAACCGATCTAGCAGTGGAGCATCAAGCTGCTGCAGGGAGATTTTGTAATGGCCGGCCTTACGCTCCTGTTTGACAACTTTACTCTTAAAGGGAGCCTGCTGCAAGAGAGCATCAATATGCTGCACAGTCTGCGAAGAATTTTTCCAATGCTGCTTGAGCATCGCCACCTTTTGTCCGTTTTGTTTAATCGACGAAACCAGCTGTGCCGCTTCGGTAATTTTATGTTGCATGGAAGCATTCTGGATAATCGTAATAACCAACACCAAAACAAAGAAGCCCAGAACATAGAGCGGATTGATTTTATTCACAGGCTCACTCCTATATAGAATGTCTGATCGACCACTTTGGCGCTCTTGATGGTAAACTCCTTTTGCAACCATTGCTTAATGCTTTGGGCATGCCCAATATCACTCAATACAATCTCGTACAAAGCACCTTTGGCATTAAACTCGAATTTTTTCACATAATCGCCGCTTGCCAATGGCAGCGAAAAGAGTTTTTTGAGCTGTTGACGCAGGGCAAGCTGACGATCTTCTTTGGAGGTTAATGAACGCATCAGACTTTTTAGCTGAAACGAGGTTTCGGGCAATTGGTATTTTTGCGTCAGGGTATATTGCTCGGTGCGAAGCTCTTTAAGATCACTTTTTAACAGCAGATATGATGTCAAATACAGTACAATAAAGACAATGCTCATGACACTGAAGCGGTAGATCCATTTCTCGTCGAGTACACTGTTTTGAAAGAGATTGAGACTCACTTTATGTTTGGAAAGTTTCAGCTGATCAAGCACGCTCTCAAGGGTTTGGGTGGCATCGACGTACGTTCGCGGCATGACACTGACAACACCCTCGTTTTGTACCAACACTCTATTGTCGGTAATTTCGACGGGACGTTCAAGATGCTGAAACTCATTTTGTGCGAAATAAAATGCTTCAACCTGTGCCGGTTTAATGCCCAACGCTTTTAATGTTTCTGCAATACGTATTTCATCGTAGGCAAAAAGCCAAAACCGATCATCTTTTTTGATAACCGCGTACTTATAGTTGCCCTCCGGTACCGTGCTGTCAAACTGTGAAGCTGCCAGACTCTGTGCCTGAGAAACATACTTGACGGGTAATGCCTCGTCTTTAAACCAGTAGTATGCAGGAGAGAGAATAATACGCAAACGCTCATCCGCTCCATCATAGTGCGTCTGTTTATCTAAAAAAAGTATCTTCAAACGCTTGCGGGGTTTACTGTTAATTGGTAACTTCAATATGGGAAACCTCTTTCGTTTTTAAATTGTATGAGAATGCCATCTCCATGGTTTTGTCACCACTGACAACACGCATGGTACCCCGTACGTTCGGAGAATAAAACGTTATCCCCAACTCTTCAAAATTCTTTTTAGTCGACTCTTCTACGGGTACCGTATCAAGCGAATCATAAACTTCAATGCGCTCGGTCGTATAGAGTGCAATATTGTCCTGAAGTTCCGGTGCCGTATGATACAATACTTCCTTACTGATATGATTAAAATCTACCGACTCATTCTCAAAACCGATCAATTCATGCCAGGGGATTTTAAACACACTGTAATCTACCGTTTCACGAACATACGCTTCCAATATTTGTTGAAAATGTTGTAAATTGTAAATTGTTCCTTGTGAAAAAAGAGGGTTTTTCAGTGCAATTTCAGAACCTGCGACACGTTCGTCAATATCATCATCGACACTATCGGCAATCATCGCCAATAATAAAATTTTATCAGATACACTGTAAACAGACAGTATATGATCCAGATAACTTTCATAAACCACTTTAACAGGAATCGGTTCATGCCGTTCTGCCAGTTCGGTGAGATTAACATCGGTAGAGAGCAGCTGGTTAATGTTAATGGTTGATGCATCCGAAACAAACGACACATCAAATGAAACCTCCTGACTTTCAGGAGCAAACGAAATAGGAATCATTAAAAAAATATCCAGAGTGGCAGAACTGTTAACCTCATTGGTAGACTGCTTTAAAATACCCACGAAATCTTTAAAAAAGACATTACTCTGAATGAAAAGGAGCTTGTTGGATATTCGTTTAAAAGAGTGGTCTAAAATACCCGTAGAAACCGTTAACAACGCTGTAATAGTCGCTACCAGTGCAATGGTAATTAAAAGTGCAATACCTTTTCGTTTCAATTGTCCTCGACTTTGTCTTAAAGATACCTTTAAAAGGGGCTTTAATGATATTTTTAATGACATTATACTATGATATCGTTACTAAACAGCAACCGTAATTTACATGTAGGAAAAAACATTGAAAAAAGCATTCTCACTTATGGAACTGATGATTGTTATCATCATTTTAGGACTCTTGGCCGCATTGGTAATGCCCAACCTCGTTGGCAAAAGCGAAGAGGCCAAACAGAGACTCGTCTGTGTTCAGATGAAAAGTATTAAACAGGCGCTAGACTCTTTCAAGCTCGACAACGGAAGTTATCCCGATGTCGAGGAGGGGCTCAATGCCTTATCGAAAAACCCCAGTACCGAAAAGTATCCCAACTATTCCGATTACTCCTATTTTGAAGAGGGTATTGTCCCCAAAGACCCATGGAAACACGCCTATATTTACATTCAAACCGATAACGGCATTGACCTGATCTCTTTAGGAGCCGACGGCAAAGAGGGCGGATCCAAAGAGAATGCAGACATTACGTATGCACAATGTATCAAACA
>QNZR01000218.1 GCA_003978475.1 Sulfurimonas sp. | reverse complement strand
CAGTATGTCTATTTTGGAGAGTTGTTTCCATTGCAAGAACGTGCCGAGGATATTCGTATATTTACCATTAAAAACGGAGCATTAACGCAGGTGGTTACTGCAACAGGAGCAGATTACAGAGCGGGCTACTGGCATGTTAAAGGGGCACATATTATTCAGAAGCCTTCGGATGTTTCGTTTGACACTTCTGAAGGTATTGCCATTAAATCTGACGAGCAATTGAAACTTTTAAAGGGCTTTCGACCGAAAATTCTGGATCAGGTCTATGAAGGGAAGGTTGATTTTACCATTACGGACGCTATGGATGCGATGATACTGCTGCAAAGTGAAAATTTGAGTATTGATAAAATCAAGAGTGCGCTGTATAAAATATTTGTCTATCCGTTTTTTGTCCCTGCTGTGATTGTCGTTATCTTCTTTCTGGTTCCCATCAGCAATCGTTTTATGAGTATTTCTCTGTTCACATTTGGGGCAATTTTAGCCACATTGATGATCTGGGTACTGCTTTTTAGTTTGATTGAGCTCTCCAATAATAAAGTTATTCCCAGTGAAGTCGGTATTATTTTACCTATTGTCATCCTGTGGCTCAGCGCCGCTGTGATCTGGCAAAAAAACCGAGCCTATCACTGATAGAAGAGCCTTTAAAGCTGAGTTTTGATATGATAACCCATAAATTTTATGAGGTATGATTTTGATTGATTTTACAGCGTTAGCCCAGAAATACGATACACCGCTATATGTTTACGATTTTGATGCCATGCAAGTACAGTATGAAGCATTAAAAACGGCATTTAAAGGGCGTAAATCGATGGTAGCATATGCCATTAAAGCTAACTCGAATCTCAGTGTTATTAAGCATTTTGCCACATTGGGCGCAGGAGCGGATTGTGTCTCCATCGGTGAGGTACGCCGGGCATTACGTGCGGGCATAGCATCGTACAAAATTATTTTCAGCGGTGTCGGCAAGCGTGATGATGAAATTAGAGAGGCGCTGGAGTCCAATATTTTATATATCAATGTCGAGAGTGACGGTGAACTGGAGCGCGTCGAACAGATTGCCGCCATAGTGGGCACTGTTGCGCGCATCAGCATTCGCGTCAACCCCAATATTGACCCCAAAACACACCCTTACATCTCTACCGGATTGCATGACAATAAATTTGGGGTAGATATTAACAGTGCCAAACGTATGTATTTACGGGCTAAAAATTCAGAATATCTTGACCCGGTCGGCATTCATTTTCATATTGGATCCCAGTTGACCGAGCTTGAACCCATTCGTGAAGCCGCTGTTATCGTAGCCGATTTGGTACGCTCGCTTCAGACCGTCAATATTGATCTGAAATTTTTTGATATCGGCGGTGGTTTGGGCATTCGCTACCGTGATGAAGCGACGATTAGTCCGTATGATTATGCTCAGGCAATACTCTCGACATTGACCGCACTGGAGCTAACCGTTATTTGTGAACCGGGACGCTTTTTAACGGCTAACGCGGGATATTTTTTAACCAGAGTCCTCTATGAAAAAGTCAATGAACAGAAACGTTTTGTGATTGTGGACGGCGCGATGAATGATCTGTTGCGCCCCAGTCTTTATGGTGCCTATCACTACATTGAGGCGGTTGGAAAACCTGATGGTGAAGGAACGCCTGCCGATGTTGTGGGCCCCGTGTGTGAGAGCGGTGACTTTTTGGCAAAGGACTATGTGTTGGCGCCGTTGAAGCATCAGGATCTATTGGTGGTTCACAGCGCCGGAGCCTACGGTTTTGGCATGGGCAGCAATTATAATACCCGGGGACGTTCGGCAGAAGTGGCCGTAACACAAGGCAAGGACCGCCTGATCCGATCGCGGGAGTCATTTGAAGATCTGATTGCCTTAGAGACCCCCTATTTGAAAAGTTAACGATATGATGTTTATTGACGTGCAGGGAACTTTGATAGATGACAGCCACAAACAGCCGATTCGGGGTGCCGTTGCGTTGATTGATACGTTAAATTCCCGACAGATTCCCTATATGGTCGTTACCAACAATACCAAACGCTCCAGCAGCGATTTTTGGTACTATCTCACCAGTGTCGGTTTGCACATTCCCAGAGAACACTATCTGGATCCGTTAATGACGCTAGAGTCCATGGTACCCAAAACGGCAGTGGCGGCTTATGGCGCATCGGAATTTTTAGCCGTACTCTCTGCTATGGGCTATACGTTAGACTATGCGAACCCCCAAGCCGTACTGCTGGCTATTAAAGAGGATTTTTGTGCTGATGAATATGCACAGATGATTGACTTTTTACTCTCGGGTGCCAGTCTTGTCGGCATGCATGAGACCACCATTTATGCGAAACATTCCAAGCGCTACCCCGGGGTAGGGGCTATTTTAAAGATGCTGGAGTTTGCGACCTCTCAGTCATATGCGGTAGTAGGAAAACCCAGTAAAGCTTTTTATGCCGAAGCGTTGCGACGCTTACGGTGGCAGCAACATGACGCGCAATATGAGCGTATTACTATGGTCAGTGATGATGTCAAAGGTGATTTAAGCGGAGCTGCCGCTTTGGGAATGAAGACCGTTTTTGTTTTAAGCGGTAAATACAAAAACCAGGAGGAAATCATCCCTTATCTCCATGAGCGTGAACGACCCGATGCCGTCTATGGCGATGTTTACGATGTTTGGAAGGCGAGGTTACAGGAGTGAGTATGACAACATTACAAGAGTGTCGTGATGCGATTGATAGTATTGACAACCGGATTTTAGCGTTATTGAATGAGCGGATGGAGGTCGTCGAGCGTGTCGGAGCCATTAAAAATGAGAGTGGCGGTGCAATTTACCGACCCGAACGGGAAAAGGCGATTATTGCGCGTTTGGAGATGTTGAGTCAGGGAAAAATACTCAATAAAGCGGCGATTGAAGCAATTTTTTTGGAGATATTTGCCGTGGCACGCAATATTGAACTTCCGGAGCGTATTGCCTTTTTGGGGCCGGAGGGAAGTTTTACCCATCAAGCCGCCGAGTCACGCTTTGGAGGTATGAGCGACTACCTCTCTTTGGGGTCGATTTACGGAGTTTTTAAGACGTTGGAGTCAGGACGTGCCAAGTTTGGCGTGGTTCCGGTAGAGAACAGCCGTGACGGTGTTGTCGGTGAGACTCTGGATCTGCTAGCCAAAAGCAGTATTAAAATTGTTGCCGAGATTTACATGCCAATCCATATGTCGTTTGCTACGAAAGCGCGTCATCTCGAAGATGTCAAATATATCTACTCCAAGGACAAAGGCTTTGGACAGTGTCGCGAGTTTTTACAAGAACACGGGCTTGAGAGTATTGAGCATATTCCGGTGGAGTCTACGGCAAAAGCAGCAATTTTAGCGGCACAAGATGCCAATGCGGCAGCTATATGCAGTCATATAGCCGCCAAGATGTATGGCGTACCGACACTGTTTGAAAATATCGAAGATGTTCACAACAATACGACGCGATTTATTATTTTAAGCGATTTTAAAAATGAGCGCAGCGGCGATGACAAGACCTCGTTGTTTGTGCGTTTAAAAGATGCCGAAAAACCGGGAACACTGGCACGTTTTTTACAGGATTTTGACAGAGAATGTATTAATCTAAGTAAAATTGAGAGTCGTCCGGCAAAAGACGGTGATGTTTTTGCCTATTGGTTTTTTATTGATTTTTACGGACATATTGATGATGACAATATTCAAAAAGTACTGCAGCAACACACCGGAGAGGTGACGTGGCTGGGAAGTTATGTAAGAGGGGACCAATGACATTTAATACAACACTAGAAGGCATTAAGACGTATGAAGCGGGCAAGCCGATAGAGCTGGTAGTAAGAGAGTTCGGTATTGCTCCTTCGGAGATTGTCAAGCTGGCTTCAAACGAGAATCCCAAGGGGTGTTCACCCAAAGTTCAGAAGGCTGTGGGGAAGATGCTTTCAGCGATGTCCCGCTACCCCGATGACTCGATGTTTGCACTCAAAAAAGCCTTGGCGGCACGTTTTGATGTGGCAGAGAAGGAGGTGATTATCGGTGCGGGAAGCGATCAGATTATTGAGTTTCTCATTCATGCCAAAGCGAATGATAATGCCAGGGTATTGATGAGTGCCGTGACCTTTGCAATGTATGAAATTTATGCCCGTCATGTGGGTGCCGAGGTTATTCGTACACCATCGTATGAGCACTGTTTCGATGAATTTTATGCTGCTTACGAAGCCCATGATCCTGCAATTATTTTTATCTGTACGCCCAATAACCCTACCGGCGATGCGGTCGATAGAGAAGCGCTGTACAAATTTTTAGAGAAGATTGACGGCAATACACTGGTCGTAGTTGACGGTGCCTACATGGAGTATGCCGCTCATAAAGACCCGACTAAAGCCATTGCTCCAAAAGAGCTGATTGAGCGTTTTAAGAATGTCGTCTATTTGGGAACATTTTCCAAAGCATACGGTTTGGGCGGCATGCGTGTGGGGTATGGAATTGCATCAGAAACGATTATTGACGCACTTTATAAACTGCGTCCGCCGTTTAATATTACCACGCTCTCGCTAGAAGCCGCGACGGTAGCACTGGATGATGATGCGTTCGTTCAAGAGTCGGTACAGGAGTGTTTTGAGCAGATGCGGCAGTATGAAATATTTGCAGCTAAACAGGGCATTGAGATGATTCCCAGCTATACCAATTTTGTTACATTACAGCTTCATAATGAACAAAAATCATCGGACTTAGCTTTGGCACTACTTAAAAAAGGTATTATTGTAAGAGATTTGAGTAGTTATGGTCTCAATGCAATTCGGGTCACAGTAGGAACGCCTGCACAGAACCAACGGTTTTTTGAGCAGTTTATGAGCGTATTATAATTTACATGTAGGTTTGAATGGATTTTAAAGTTCTCTTCTCACAACTGGTTTCGCTTTACAGCAAATTGACATCACCACAAAAAATGGTCATTGGCGGTGCCATTGCCGCGGGAAGTACGGTAACCGTAGAGGTGGGAACCAACGCCACCGCATCCGGCACCGGAGCACACCAAATAGTAAACCACGCATCTGAGGGGTCTTACGAGCTCGGACTCGGCGGCACCATGACAGACAGCGGGTACACGCGCATCGCCATCGTGGAGACGGTTACCGTCACCGGTAGCGTGGAGACGTACCTCTCTTTCAGCGTGACGGGGGTCGGCGCAGCGCAGACGGTAAATGGTGATACCACGCAAACATTTTCCACC